>JAJYOQ010000085.1 GCA_021796135.1 Bacteroidota bacterium | reverse complement strand
ATATTACTTGTTATGATTTCGGGAAATATCCCGGACCGCACATGACACCTGAGCTAATGTTTCAGCTTTCAAATAAAATTAAGGAATTACTATCTTTAAATTCCTATGACGGGGTAATAGTCACACACGGAACAGACACACTTGAAGAAACAGCATATTTTTTGGATTTGACAATTAAATCGCCAATACCCATTGTAGTAATAGGTTCAATGAAAAATAGCTCAGAATTAGATTGGGATGGTCCGACGAATCTGATTAATGCAATAACAGTTTGTCTAAATGATAATTGTAAAAACTTAGGTGTTCTTGTTTGTTTGAACGGTGAAATAAATTCTGCCAGCGAAGTCACTAAGATTTACACTGAAGAAATTGATAGTTTTCATAGTCTTGACTTCGGGGCACTTGGATTTGTTAATAATGGCAGAGTAATATTAAATCGTCTTCCGAGGAAATTAGAGACAATAGATACTCAAAAGATTGTAACCAATGTCGATTTATTAACAGTATATGCGGGAATGAATGAAAAGTTTTTTAAATATTCTGCAGATAGCGGAGTAGAGGGTATTGTCGTAGAAGCTTTGGGTGTAGGTAATGTACCTCCGGAAGCATTTAGCGGTATAAAGTATGCGGTCGAAAAAAATATTCCAGTTATATTAGTTTCGAGGTGTCCGGCTGGAGAAACGTTAGATATATACAGTTATCCCGGAGCAGGCAAATGGCTTCACAATTTAGGAGTAATATTTGCTGAATATCTTAACGGGCAGAAAGCACGAATTAAATTAATAATCGCTCTAGGTGTAACAAAAAACCATTTAGAATTAAAGAAAATTTTTGAATCTTAAAATTCTGCAGCTATAATAATTTTAAGAGACCAAAGATTCTAACTCTACTTTTTGAACTGAATTTATTTCTCTTCCAAGAAATAATTCCGCCACTTCTTTGAATTTTGTCGGAATATCACTGACGAAAAACTCTAGATTTCCGAGTGAATTTTTATTCGTACATAAGCCAATGCGATCCAATTCGTTTTTTACAACTTCTGCAGCCGCAATACCAGAATCTATTAATTTGATGTTTTTACCTATAACATTCTGAATAACTTCTGATAAAATGGGATAATGAGTGCATCCAAGAACCAATGTATCGATATTCATCTCTCTTAAATCTTTTAAATATTCTTCAGCAATATCATAAGTCGCTTTATGTTTTATCCAGCCTTCTTCTGCCAGAGGTACAAACAAAGGGCATTCCTTTTCAAAGACCTCTATTGAATTATTGATTTTACGAATTTCATTAGAATAAGCTTTGTTATTTACAGTGGAACGAGTACCGATCACGCCGATTCGACCGTTTTTGTTTTCTTTAACAGCCAGATAAGCTCCCGGTTCAATTACTCCGATTACGGGCAAATTAAAATTTTTTCTTATGTCGTCCAGAGCTATAGAAGATACCGTATTGCAAGCAACAACTATTGCCTTAACATTCTTTTTAATTAAAAATCGTGCATCCTGAATTCCATATTCAATAACAGTTTTGTTTGATTTAGATCCATAAGGAACCCGTGCAGTATCGCCGAAATAAATTATATCCTCTTTCGGTAAAACGGAAGCAATTCTTTTTACTACAGTTAAACCGCCGATGCCTGAGTCAAATACCCCTATCGATTTTTCTTTTTCCATGAAGTTCAATTTAAATTTCCTATAACATTGCAGAAATTGTTGATGTCAATTCAGACTTTATAAAGTCATTATCACTTTGAGAGATTTTTTTGCCGTTTCGATTTAGGACATAAAATGAATCTACAATATCATCTCCTTTAGTAGAAATTTTTGCCATATATATTATCAGCCCTAATTCACTCATCTTCGAAGTTACCTGATATAAAAATCCAAGCCGGTCAGGAGAAAAAATATCAATGATGGTGTATTTTTTATGTTTTTCAAATTCAATTTTAATTTTACCGGCACGTTTAAAGAACTTGCTTTCAATTCGCCACCACTTGGATTTCATTCGGGCAATTTCCTGATTTATTTGGAGATTCCCTGCAACCACAGATTTTAGATCATTTTCGATCTTAGCATATCTCTCTTTTTCAATTTTTTCATTTGTCCTGAAATCCGTCAAATTAAAAGTATCGATAACAATACCATCTTTACGCGTAAAAATTTTAGCGTCATAAATATTTGCGTCGTTTATAGAAAGGACACCGCAAATTCGGCTTAAGAGTGCAGGGTAGTCTTTGGTAATAACCGTAATATTTGAAAAGCCTTCAAATTCTTTAAATATAGCTGAGAGAGTTACTCCCTTCTGAATTTCTTCAACATGAAAAGCAATTTCTTTTTCGGAGAATTGCTGGGTATAACCCAAGTCATTTATTGAAGCAATATGCTCTTTCACATGTTTTTCGGAAATTAAGCTGGAATGTTTACTAATTTCTTCGGGGATTATATAAATACTCGATATCAATAATTCTTCACCGGTAATCTGTTCTTCAATCATTGCATGCGCTTTTTGATACAATTCACCAAGAAGATCGCTTTTCCAAGAAGTCCAAACTGCGGAATTAACAGCTGAAAGATCTGCATAAGTTACTAAATATAATAGATCGAGTTTTTCTAATGTATCAAATTTGGAAGCGAAAGTATTAAGAGTTTCAGGGTCATTTAAATTTCTTCTAAATGCAACTTGTTCCATCATAAGATGATTTCGTACTAAAAAGACTACTCTTTCAATCTCATCATCGCTATATCCTAGCCGGCTCATTATAGACGATGTCATCTCAGCACCGATAATCTCATGTCCGGAAATATTGATTGGCTTTGCAATATCATGAAAAAGAAGACCAAGGTGAAGAATCTCCCGATCTTTCATACTGTTGTAAATTTTGCCAAGCGGTGAATGATCTTTTTCTAACTTTTCAAGATTTTGAATAGTCATTAAAGTATGCTCGTCAGCCGTATAACAATGATAAACACCATGCTGGAGGAAACCGATTAAATCACCAAACTCCGGCATAAATGCTTTCAAAACGCCAAGTTCATTCATTGTTAATAACGTTTGTCCAACATTTTTGGGCAATTTTAAAATTTCTCTAAAGAAGGTTGAGGATTCATTCTCATTCTTATTAAATTCGTCGAAATTTTCCAAAGTTTCAATTATTGTAGTACGAAGGTTTTCATCAAAATGAGCGCTATGTAGTCCTCTATAATAAAATACTCTTAGAATATCCGAAAAAGAAATATTTCTGTTTGCGTTTAGTGATATTGTTTTTCCCTTCAAAGTGAAGTCATCATCAAGGGCAATAGATAATGAGTCAGGAAGAGGATCATAAAATTCTTCCTGAAATTTTTTCAACATAGATTTAGAAAATCTGTTTATCACATTAGTAGCAGTAAAATATTCACGCATAAATAAGGATAAGGCATCCTTTTGATTATAAAACATCATAGAGATTTTTTTTTGTGCACTAAATTCAAATCTATCGTTTTTTTGATTGGAAATAAGATGTAGGAGATTTCTTACAGTTAGAATTATTTTATAACTTTCTAAAAGACGCTTACATTCTCCCGGCGTAGTATAATTATTATCCCTAATTAAAGAAATGAATGATTCTGCCTGGGAAATTTCAACTTGTTTATTAAGTAATGTTTTATTGAAAAGTATATATAACCATTCTATTGTTTGAAGATCGCGCAACCCTCCGGCGGAACTTTTAACATTAGGTTCAAGGACTTTTGGCGAATCACCAAATTTTTCATATCGGGATAAAATATCTTCACTTAAGGCACGAAATAGATTTAAAGTATTATTATGGTCAAGAATTCCAAATAATTGTTCATTCCAATTTTTATATATTTTATCTGACCCAAGTAAAAACCGAGTTTCAAAGAATTGAGTAAAAGTATGTAAATCTTCATCAAGATATTTAGGGATATCATTAAAATCTCTTACTGTGTGTGAAGCTTCAAGTCCATTATCCCAAAACTTAGTTACTAATTGTCCAATTTCATTCTTATTTTCATCCACATTATTAGTGATAAAAATGATATCAATGTCAGAAAACGGTGAAAGTTCTCGGCGGCTAAAACTTCCTGCTGAAGCAAGAACAAAATTAAAGATTTTATTTCCTGCAATATTTCTAATATATTCTTCAACCAGAAGACTGTAATCCATGCTAAACCTAAAAGCATCCATCCTTTTTAAATGATCATGGAATAGCTTATCTCTCTTTCGGAAAAATTCTTGCTTAAAATTCATAGTTGAATTCATTTTCAATATCCAGGAAATTAAATAATAAAATTTTTATCTGTATATTCGGCATTTATTACCGACGATATACCTCCCCTAACATTGAAATTTGCAGTAATTTGCATATAACGGGGTTTACAAACTTCAACAAGATCTTCTAATATTTTATTTGTAACACTTTCAAAGTAAATTCCATCATTCCTATATGAATTGAAATAAAATTTTAGAGATTTCAATTCAATACATAATTTATCAGGTATATACTTAACAATTATGGTAGCAAAATCAGGCTGCCCGGTTTTTGGACAAACCGAAGTAAATTCCGGAGCAGTATGTATAATAGTATAGTTTCTATTTTGATATAAATTATCAAAAACATCTAACAATTTTATTTTTTCGTTCAAACTGACCTCAAATTTAAATTTATGTAATTTTCTTATGAAGAGATTTATCTTTTTTAATTAAATATAAGCAGGTCTTATTAAATATTTAATAGGGTCTTCAATTCCGGCAATCTGAAATCCTCGAAGCCTTAATGCGCAGCTATCACAAACTCCGCAAGCTTCATCCTCGTTTTTATAACATGACCAAGTGAGATTTAAAGGTGCCCCTAGTTCAATTCCTTTTTTAACAATTTCTGCCTTAGAAAAGTTAATGATGGGGGTTTCTATTTTAATTTTTGTCGAAGGCTTTGTCCCTTCATCTATCATCTTTTCGAAAGCTTTGAAAAAAGATGGGCGGCAATCAGGGTAACCGGATGAATCTTCATAAACAGCACCCATGAATATATATTTAGCCTTCAATTCTTCAGCCCAGCTAGTGCAAGCAGAAAGTATATTAGCATTCCTAAACGGAACATAGGATGAGGGAATTTCTTTATTTAATAAATCTGCTTTTGAAACTTCAATTTTCTTATCTGTTAAGGAAGAACCACCTATTTTAGAAAGGTGGGTAAGATCAATAATTAATCTTTGATTAATATTATAAAAATCAGCTATATCGTTAAATGCCTTAAGCTCTCTTTTTTCAGTTCGCTGTCCATAATTTATATGAGCGAAGGCAAGATCAAAGCTTTTTTTTGCTATTGCTGCAGTGACACAACTATCCATGCCGCCGCTAACGGCAACAACGGCAAGATCTTTTTTTATCATATTCATCAAAATAATTAAGGTTTTATAATTAAAAATAATAAAATAGGAAGTCTAATGAAATGTGGAAATCTATTTCATTATAATAAAAGAATATTCTAAGGACTATCATCCGATTACAAATAAGGATTAAGTGCTTAGCGTCAAGAATTGTGTTACTTTTTATTTAATTTTATAAGAATAAATGAAACGGCAACTAAAAAAGAAATGATGGACGAAAATAAAAATGGGACAATTGAACCAAATGAATCCCAAAGAATTCCGGTAAGAAAAGAACCAATCATTACGGCAAAACTGCTTAGCATAGTTAATAGTCCTATTGCTGTCCCGCGATTTTCATCAGGTATCAGATCAGAAACCCAAGCCTTGGTAACTCCTTCAGTAGAAGCAGCATATATTCCATAAAACATAAATAGAACCCATATAAAACTTAAATTTTGTAAAACCGCAAATCCAAAGTATACAATTGAAAATATAAAAATTCCAAAAGTAAATACTCTTCCTTTGCCAAGTTTATCAGATAACTTCCCAATAGGATATGACGAAATAGCATATATTAAATTATAAAAAATATATCCCGAAATTGCCAGAATGTTTGAATGAGATATATTCTTTGACTTAAGAATAAGAAATACATCACTACTGTTAACTATGGAGAAAAGTACTACCAAAAAAATCAATTGCTTATATTTTGAGGAAGAAGATTTCCAGAAAGTGAGATAGTTCATCTTAGGAGTAAGTTTTTTTTCAACTATCTTATCTTTTACAAAAGCAGTAAAACCGACTGCTAATATTGAAGGGAAAAACGCGATAATAAAAATAAGTCTGTAATTATTTGGATAAAAATGAAGCAGCAATAATGCTAAAATTGGACCGATAGCTGCGCCCAGAGTATCCATGCCCCTATGAAATCCGAATATTGCCCCTGTATTTCCGTTTGCATTTGCAGCTAGAAGAGTATCTCTTGGAGATGTCCTCATTCCTTTTCCAATTCGATCTGTCACCCTTGAAAATAAAACTGTCGGTACAAATGGGAAAATTCCAGGCAATGGTTTTGAAATAGCCGACAGAGTATAACCGCCTTTAACAAATATGGATCTCTTTTTTAATTTATCTGATAATCTGCCAAAATATCCTTTTAAAAATCCTGATATAAATTCAGCTAAACCCTCTATTATTCCAACCGTCAACATTGATGCGCCTAAAATTGAAGTCAAAAATATGGGAGTAATTGGGTAAAGCATTTCGCTAGCTATGTCGGTAAATAAACTAACTAGTCCTAAGATTATGACTTGTCGCGGGATTTTATTGAATTTCATAAATTTTTTTTACAACCATATTTTTAATTTATAATTATAAACATACTGATTCAAATTCAAACTTTATAATTCCCGGATCTCATAAAAGCAATTGAAAGGATTGCTATTACAATTTAATTATTGTTGTATAAATTGATCTTTAGTAATTTAAAATGTTAATTAGAAAATTTATTAATCTAAAGGTTGAGGAAACTATGCGTAGGAATATTATTGCCGGAAATTGGAAAATGAATTATAATCTTTCAGAAACAGAAGATTTAATTTCAAAGCTTGTTAATGGATTAAAAGATGAAAAATTAAACTGTGATGTAATTATTTGTCCTCCTTTTACATCGCTAAGTTTAGCATCATCTATGACTAAGTCCAGTAATATTAAAGTTGGGGCACAAAACCTCTATTTTGAAGAAAATGGAGCTTTTACAGGAGAAATTTCAGCATCTATGATTTTGGGTGCAGGATGTGATTTTGTTATAATTGGACATTCAGAGAGACGAACAATTTTTGCTGAAAACGATGAAATTATAAACAAAAAAATTAAAAAAGCACTAAGCAGCAACTTAAAGCCAATTTTTTGTGTCGGAGAAACACTTGAAGAAAAAGAATCCGGAGTAACTAAGGAAATAATCAAAAAACAAGTTGTCAATGGGCTAAAAGATATTAACGAAAAAAGCCTAGAAAATATAATTTTAGCATACGAACCAGTTTGGGCAATTGGTACAGGAAAAACCGCATCTCCAGCTCAAGCACAAGATGTACATAATTTTATTAGAGGCATAATTTCAAGTCTATACTCTAAATCTTCAGCTGATAGACTAATCATTCAATATGGCGGAAGCGTAAAACCTGATAACGCCAAGGAATTGCTATCACAGGAAGATATTGACGGTGCATTAGTTGGCGGTGCATGTCTAAAAGCTGAATCTTTTATCGCAATAATTAAAGCATCTTAACTCATTATTTTACAATCAATTATGTAGGGCAGCAAGGCAAAAAAATCACCTTGCTGCCCTAATATTTTCGTTGATTTCGCCTCTATTATTTATTATATTTACAGACTTTTTTAATTTTAGGACGATTTTACGGATGGGCACTTCCAAAATTTATTTTCTTGCTTTATTTACCATTCTATATATTTTCTCAAATCCAACAATTGGACAAGTTATTTTCAAAGAATTGCCTCAATATGAATATAATGTATCCGATTCTACGTTTTTTGGATCAACCCAAACACGTAAGATTATATCATTAGACGGCAAATGGAAAGTTTTTCCTTCTAACAAGAAAGAAGATGAAGCTGTAGAAGTTAATGTGCCTTCAGTGTTTCAGGGTAAAGGAGACCTCACTTTTGAAAAACATTTTTTCCTTTCAGCCGATCAAATAAATAGGCATCGTTTAAAAATATCTTTTTTGGGACTCAATTATTCTGCAGATATCATAGTAAATGGAGTAATAATTTATCGACAAACAGGTGGTGAATTTCCATTTAATGTAAATCTTCCTAAGGATATTCTTATTCCGGGGAAAAATAATTTATTAACTGTAAAACTTAAATATAATCTTGATTCAGAAAACACAATTCCGTCCAAACAGCGTTTCCTTTTCCCGCATAATTTCGGAGGAATATTAAGAGATGTATTTATTGTCGAATCACCTGTCATATCAATAAATAGCTTAGGTATTTCATACAATTATAATCCTGCAAATAGTAAAGCAAGAATTAATGTTTTTGCTAGAATAGAAAATAGAGACTTTAATAAAGATTCTTTACTGAATAACTCAGATTTTTCTCTTAAAGTGAGATTAATTTCTTTAAATGGGTCAGGAAATGAAAATGCACCTGATTTTAATTTTCAATTAAATTTAAATAAGGATAAAAACATAAATGAGAGCTTTGATGTAAGCTCCCCGAGTTTATGGTCACCATCAAATCCATCATCCTATACAGCATATATAGAATTATGGCAAGGTTCAAGTTTAATAGACCGTCAAATTCGTCCCATTGCATTTTATTCTTTATCAGCCGGAAAAGAATCACTTACTTTAAACGGAAGTCAATTTTCACTAAATGGGGTTTCTTACATCCCGTCCAATTCTGATTATGGGAATCTAGCTAGTTATTCTCAAATGGAGCGGGATGTCAAAATGATTAAAGACCTTGGATTTAATGCAGTGCGTTTTGAAAAAGAGGTACCTCATCCATACTACTTAGATTTATGTGAAAAATATGGCTTGCTGGCATTTGTAGAAATCCCTATCAATGGAGTGCCGGGCAGTATATCTAATGAAAAAAAATATGAATCAGGCGCCGAGAATTATTTGGTGAATTTTCTTTCTGCGTATAGAAAATATCCTGCCTTGGCTGCCGTTGGATTAGGCAGTTCTTATTTACCTCAATCCGAGTCATCAAATGCATTTATTAGTAAGCTTGCCCAAATAGTAAAAAAAGAAAGTAATTTACTGACATATGCTTCATATACAGGCAGTAATATCCTGCCTGTCGATAATTTAGATTTGTATGGACTGGAGTTTTTAAACGCTCCAATAAACAAAGTTGATAATTCAGTAATGGATGCTCAAAAAAACTTCGGCATCGGCAAAATTTTTATAAGCGAAATAATTTATCTCGTTAATTCTGGAAATACAGACGGTTATGTAAATAAATATTCATTTGAAGCACAAGCTAAGTATTTTCAAGATTTCTTAGATTATTCAGCTAACAATCCGCTTTCAGGTTATTTTATTTCTTCAATGTTTGATTATAACGGTGATTATGCATCTCTAAGCGCAGGATATAGTAAAGACAACTTATATCAAATGGGCATTTGTGCAGAAGATCGAAGTACAGATAGACTTGGATACAAAGTCATTTATTCTATATTTCATAATGCGGATAAGGTTACTATTCCCATAGGAAATGAAAAGGACCGCTCGCCAATGATTTTTATCCTCTTGGGATTATTCCTTGCAATTGCATTAGGAATTTTAGTGAACTCCGGCAGGAAATTTAGGGAAGACTCATCCCGTGCTTTATTGCGTCCATATAATTTTTTTGCTGATGTAAGAGATATGAGAATAATGTCGGGACCGCAAACGACTTTTTTAGGAATAATTGTCGCTATAGTTATTGCTCTAATTTGCAGTAATTTATTATTTTATTTCCGTGAGAGTATTATTCTTGAAAAAATTCTTTTATCATTCGGAAGCAATAAGATAATCAAAACAGTGAGCTATTTTGCATGGCATCCGGTTCAATCGACCATTTGGCTATCAATAATATCCTTATTATTGCTTATTGTTATTACAATGATAGTAAAACTTGCTTCTTTTTTTGTAAGGAACAGAGTATTTTTATCAAGTGCATACTTTACAGTAATTTGGTCATTTCTTCCGGTTGTGCTTTTAATTCCCGTTGGAATAGTTTTGTTTCGAATACTTAATGCAGAAATAGCAAATATTTGGTTTTATATTTTACTCTTATCTTTTGCGCTTTGGATCTTTTATCGATTAATGAAAGGCATCTATGTTATATTTGATGTAAATGCTGCTAGTGTTTACTTTTATAGTCTGCTTATTTTAGCTCTTTTATTTGGCAGCATATTACTCTATTTCCAAATAAGAAATTCGGCAATAAATTATATTCAACTCACTTTCAGACAATTTAATATTTTAGGATAAAATATTTGTATTTAGGAAAGCTGGAAATATTAGGATTTAAATCTTTTGCACAGAAGACGGTAGTCAATTTCAATCAAGGTGTTACATCAATTGTTGGGCCTAATGGCTGCGGTAAAACCAATATTGTAGATGCAATACGCTGGTGCCTGGGTGAGCAGCGCAGCGGGACTCTTCGCAGCGATAAAATGGAAAATGTCATATTTAACGGGACTTCAAATAAAAAACCGATGGGCATGGCGGAAGTCTCTCTTACCATACAAAACAATAAAGGGATATTACCCACAGAATATTCGGAAGTTACAATTACAAGAAGAATTTTCCGATCCGGAGAAAGCGAATATTTACTTAATAAGAATATTTGCCGTTTAAAAGATATTACCAATTTATTCATGGACACAGGAATAGGTTCTAATGCTTATTCAGTCATTGAATTAAAAATGGTTGAAACGATTTTAAATAACAAAACAGATGAACGCCGGGTTATGTTTGAAGAAGCAGCCGGTGTAAATAAATACAAATTGCGCCGCCGTCTTGCATTAAAGAAACTTGACGATGTAAAGTCAGATTTAACCAGAGTTAATGATATAGTCTCGGAAGTTGAGAAAAAAGTAAATTCTCTTGAACGACAAGCAAAAAAGGCAGATAAATATAATAAAGTTTCTTCGACTCTTCGAGAACTCGAAATTGAATTGGCTGAAAGAGAACTAGCTCTATTCAATACACAAAAAAATGAAGCACGACAAACTAAAGAAACTAGCTTTCAATCTAAAATTAATCTTGATTCCGAGCTTGCAAAATTAGATGATGAGATAAAAATTATAAAACAACAGCTTTCAGACATTGAAGACGAGCTTAAAGACAAAAGATCAGCTCTCAATTTTCAAACGGAGAAAATATACAATACACAAAGTAACATATCTGTTTCTACTGAAAGGGAAAATTCGCTTAAAAAAAATATAGATCGTTTTCAAAATGAGTTAGAAGAACTGAAACGGCAATTAATAGAAACTGAAAAAATTATCATTGATGGGAATAAATCATTAAATGATTACTTACTGAAAAATGAAACTAAAGTAAACGAACGTACTTTAATAAAGGATAAATTAAGCCTCCTCAAAATAGAATTTGAAACTAAAAGAAATTTTCTCAAGTCTCAGGCAGAAATGTTACTTCAAAAGTTCAAAGAAATTGCCGGCAATGAGAATGATTTAGCCAATATTAAAAGATCTTTGCATTCAAAAAACTTATCGATAAGTAAATTAAATGAAAAAATTCAATTTTTAACAGGTAATATTGCAAAAACTGTCGGTTATATAGAAGATCTAAATCAGGAAAAAAAGGAAACAGAAGAAAAATTAGCAGATGCAGAGACGATTTATCTTGAAAAGCAAAAAGAAAAGGAAAATCTTGAAAAGAAATTAAATGAATTAAGGGCAAAAGAGTTAGAAATAAAAAGTGCCATAAATAATGTTAGAGATAAAATAGATTTTATTCAAAACTTAATAGATACTCTTGAAGGAGTATCAAAAGGTGCTAAAGCATTAATCGAAAGCGGAGATTGGTCAAAAGGCGAAAAAGCATTGCTGGCTCATGTGGGTAATTCATCAGAAGAATATCGTTTTGCAATTGAAGCTTCTCTTAAAACTAATCTTTAATAATAACC
>JAJYOQ010000619.1 GCA_021796135.1 Bacteroidota bacterium | reverse complement strand
CAAGTTGCCCAAACTTATCGACGTTTGCCTTTTTACTAAGCTTAAATTTTTTGTCTTTTGGATCCTGAAAATACCTGGGAACAGATAGTAATGCGCTACTTTCGTTCAAATAGACAAAAAGAGAAAGAAAAGCAGGTTTACTAGGATACAAATTAGCATAGTTTTTTGTAATCGCTGGATGCTTGCCTGCAAGGCCCAAAATGGCATAGCCTCCCTTTTCATTGAATGCTGCTTGATAAATCTTATCATCATCGATATTCACGCCTGCTTTCTTAAGCCAGTTATTTGTTACAAGAAAATAAGAGGCTGCCGAGCTGTCAACTTGGTCTTGACCAAACTTGTATACCTTACCTTTTAAGACATGTGGATTATCGCCCTGGTCATAAGGAAGAAGTTCCAAATTAACTGAGCAGGTGCCTACTGCCTCAAGTAAGCTATCCATCGCACTTTCCATCTTGGTGTCTTTGTATTTATCATACGCCTTTTCGGCCATGAAGTCTATCAAATCAAACAATCCCATTTTTGAATGTAGACAATATGTAATATAAATACTTTAATATCTTCTCATAATCTAAAAAAACCGTGTTTTAGTTACCTGTTAAGTGTTTTTGAAATCGCAATAAAGTATTTATTCTCGATGGAGAGAATCTCAATTTTTAATGTTAGCCAATTCTACTGAATCGCCCGGGGCAGGATTCGAACCTGCAACACCTTGGTTAACAGCCAAGTGCTCTGCCGTTGAGCTACTCGGGCATCAATTGTTTAATATAGATTTCTGAGACATATATTCCTTTATTTTAAGCAATATAAATTTATTGAAGTCTTTAATGCCGTAAATTTTATCGTAGCAAAGTCTGTTTTCGACGATAAAAACATCCCTATGTACTTTCATGAATTCAATTATAATACTTGAGGGGGAGAACACTGATGGTCCGTACACCGCCCTGGTTTTTGTTTTTGGAGTATTAGCAACCTGCATGAACATTACTGCGTTATTCTTTGAATAATCGAAGTCTATAGAGTACACTTCTATGTCTTCTTTCCTTAACTCATCCAGAAGTTTGTTTGCGTTTTTAACGTATTTCGACAAAAACATGTCCTTTGGTTCTTTTATCGGTGTAGTAAATGTGAAAAGCATCGTATTTCTTCTCTTTTTCTGCGCCATAACTGCACCTTTTATACTCTTTCTTAAGAATAGGCTTATTGAAGGAGATATTTTTAATTGTTTAAGAGCGAATATGAATTTTGACAAGTGATCTAGGCTAACAGAAGCACATATATTTCTCGAAGCATTAGTAGGATCTGGAAGATATATAGGATAATCTGTAATCCCAATTTTTTCACCAAGAACGACTTTCTCTTTCCATGTTTCTACCTCATCTATAAGATGCGCAAGACTCCCGAATTTATTTATCATAACCTCAAGAGCATAGCCTGAAAATCCATGCATATACGTCTCGGATCCATAACAGCCGTTTGCCTTACATAACACTTTTAGTATGATAACATCATTTTTTTGTTCCTCGGATAGACTGCTGTTTATGTAATCTGCATGTAAAATGGAAAGATCTATTGAGTTCTTTACTTTTTTAATGTCTGAAAATTTTACGATGGGGACTATTTCTATTTCTGCACCGCCAAAATATCCTCTAAAATACTTTCGCGTCCCGAATGCTGCTACAAATCCCTTCGGAATTATTAAATTTAGATTCTTTATATCCGCTTCCTTTTGAAAAATGGCGAGTATATCTATATCGCTCTCTCCTTTTACCCAAGTTCCTTTTGCATAAGATCCGCTGAACTTAAACTCAATAGATAGTTTCTTCTTGGACGTTAGATCGCTTAAAGAATTTATTATCTTTGTTGATATAATATCCAATTTTTTCTTGTCATTGACAGAAGGAACGAAAAGTTTACGCGCTTTTTCAACCGTTTCATTTAGATCTTGCATAGTAATTATATCGCATAAAGTTATTAATAAGTATACGAGCTAAAGTTAACGTCTTATTTAAGGAGGATAATGGAAGGCATATCTGAAAAACTATCCAAGGCACTGGATGAACTGGGATTTAAGGGGCTTACTGAAATACAGAAGATAGTAATACCCAAAATAAAAAGTGGAAAAAATATAATATTTCGTGCGCCTACTGGCTACGGAAAAACTCTAGCGGCATTCCTGCCAATACTTGATAAATTAGACCAAGATTCTGATGGCATCCAAGTGTTATATATAACCCCTTTAAAGTCCCTTAATAGGGACATTTTTAAAAATATAATAAAAATAAGTAACAAAATGGGAATAGAAGTTGATATAAGACACGGTGACACTACTGCATATGAAAGAGCAAATCAGGCAAGGATGCCCCCACAGTGTCTTATAACTACCCCAGAAACTGTTCAGTCGATACTACTAAGCAAAAGACTGGTTGAAAAACTAAAAAATCTTAAATTTGTGATAGTGGATGAGGTACAGAGCCTGATGGAATCAAAAAGAGGGACACAATTTTCTGTAGCTCTGGAAAGATTACGCAGACTATCCAGTTTTCAGACTGTTGGAATCAGTGCAACTATAGCAGATTTTAAGGAAACTGGGGATTACCTATCTGCTGAAGAGAGTGTCTCGTTCCCAGGGGACAAAAAATACGATATAGATGTTACCTATCCTAATTTTAATAATGAAGATGAAGAAATAGCATCAAAAGAAAACGTAAGTAAATTGGTTGCAAATTCGCTTAGATATATAAGTGAAGAAATAATAAAATCTAAATCTACAGTAACATTCACAA
>JAJYOQ010000618.1 GCA_021796135.1 Bacteroidota bacterium | reverse complement strand
TCAATAAATATTTGGATATTTATACTTGGTTCTTGCATAGCAATTTTAATTGTTATTATGACAGTAAGCTTTCAAGCAATAAAAATAACTATTAATAATCCGATTAAGAGCATTAGGATTGAATAAATGCGTTTAGCACAATTTTTTTTATTTCAGCAGTGTTATCTGATTATTCCTAGAAATTGACACTTAGCCCTACTATATGGCGACCCTGTGGTGAATAAGGCTCGAGCACAAATGCATAGTCCACTCCTACGTTCAATTCTGCTATTTTGTGATAATATAAAAATCCTAAGGAGGGGTTAGCCGGAAAGTCATAATTGCTTAAATTAATCTGATCTATTCCTCCTCTTATAAATAAGCCGTCGTAAATATTATATTCGACACCTCCCCTGAGAATATTAGTTTGTCCGTTGCTGTTTTCAAATTCGACAGCAGTAATTAACTTTAAAGCTGGATTCCAATAACTTAGGCCTATTTTTTTGAGTATCGGGAAATTATCTGTTGTTGTTGATCCTTGTTCCTGATAAACCGGAGAAGTATCCCATTGATACTTGCTGTTCAAATCTGTAATCACTAGAGAAATGTTAAAATATTTGTTAATTTTATAAAGCGCCCCTAAATCTATCCCAAGAGTAGTTGAAGATATTTGTTCATACAATTTGTAATAATATAATTTAGCTGCAATGCCAATAGATAATTTACTGGAAAAGCTTTTTGAGAAACTCAAGAAGAATTGATTTTCGGATGTAGAGAAATTCCCCGTTTTATTACCCGAATTATCCCTACCGTCAATATTAGAGACCCCGGAATTAATAATACCTGCGCTTACACCTGCACCGGGAATGTAATCTTCCGAATTATGGGTTGAAGAGGAAAAGCTTTTTGTAAAACTTAAGAAGTTTAATGATCTATCCAGGGACAATATTGAGTAGGATGTCTGAAATGAATTACTTTTTTGAAAGTAACCAAGGGCAGGATTATAATATGAAACAATATTTCCCTCAGTAACAGCAGACATGGCATTTCCCATCCCTATTCCTCTTGCACCAAACCCCATTCTACTAAATGCACCCGGCATGCTACCTATGCTGCTGAATTGGGGTTGCGAAAAAGCTATAGCAGACATTATGATAATGAAGAATAATATTTTCAATCCCACCTCTTAGTGTAGAACAAGTATTTTTCCGTAAACCGGGTTTTCGGAACCAGCGTCAACCCTGTAAAAATATACCCCATTAGGGACTATTTTTCCGTTTTCGTCTTTGCCGTTCCAATAATCAACTACATTTCCAGCTTCATCTATGACATGGCTGAGATTACCACGGTCGGCATTCTGGATAACTGTCCTTAAAATATGCATCCCAAAGTCGAATATTCTGATTGTAACAGGAACGTTTTTACCGTCTGTACTATACTTAATTTTTAATATATCTGTATTCGGATTAAAGGGATTCGGATATGCGTACGTGTCTGAAACTGAAGTAAGCTTCTGAGATGCAAAGTAAATTTTCCATGTTCCCGACCAAATGCTGCTTTTGTCGTTTTGCAATCTTACAAGCCCGGCATCCGACCCTAGCCATATATAATTTCCAATAAATCCTGCACAATAAAAACCATTAGTAGTTAAAGTAAGTTTTGAACTTTGATCCTGAATAGTACCGGGGGTAGTCCATGTAAACCCATCATCCTTTGAGCCAAAAGCCCCGTTGTCTGAAGGAGCAATAATTTCGGAATTGTTAAATGCAAAATTATAAACTTTTTCTCCGCTTAACGTAGTTTTCCATGAATTGCCGCCATCTGAAGAAAAGCTAACTCCATAATATTCGGTCGCATCATTAGTTGGCCACCCAGTTGCCCAAATAGTATTATTAAATTTATTATAAGCAAGTTCCCAAACCCAATTCCCAGTTATCGGGTTTTTCTGGTTTTGGTGACTAAATTTTATCCATGAAGGATATAGGCTGTCAGCATCTGTTGTTTTATTTATTCCGTCTGCAGTTCCAGCGTATACCGTTGAATCGTTTACAGCAAGAACGGAAAAACCTAGATGATTTAAGTTAACTTCATTACAGATTTTTCCCGCTTGTGGAGAGAGGCAAAAATTTAATGTATCACTGGGAGTAATAGAATCAAGATAATCCGGTGGGAGAACAACCCGTTGCCACGTTTTCCCCCTGTCAAAGCTTCTTCTAATACCTCCTGACCATGTTGCTATCCAAACTGCTTTCGGCGTAAAAGATATATCATAAATAACATCTTGTGGATCAACTGTAATCGGTAAGGCAGAAAGTGTGTCAATTCCATAAACAACAACCGAATCAGAGCTGCTATCTTTAGGTTGAGGAATCGACACCCAATTCTTACCTAAATCTTCAGTATATTTTAATCCATAACCTTCGGGTACATCCTGTCCATTTAAATTATAAGTACCGGCAAGAGCCGCCCAAAATACTCCATGGTAATATCCTATTGCAGATACACCTTTATTATCGAGTTCGTTTGTAAAGTTAGTCCACGTGTTTCCATTATCTGTTGATAGGCTTACACCGTTATTTGTAGCAATCCAAATTGTATCGCCGATTGTAATTATATCGCCAACTCCATTGTCAGCAATTGAGCCTGATGCGAAGGATTTTGTTAATTTACTATTTTGATTGCCAAGCAAATAACTTTTCGGCAAATATTGAGCAAAAGCTTTCCCCAAGAATAGCATTCCGGTAAAGACTATTAAAATAAATTTATATTTCATTGAACAACAGTATTTTGAATAATTTTATTACTTCAGCACACGTAGATTATATTT
>JAJYOQ010000617.1:1856-2826 GCA_021796135.1 Bacteroidota bacterium | reverse complement strand
AAAAAGAAAATATCATTTGCAAGAGACGTTCTGGCTCTTTACAAATATATGCGTGACCCTGCGGTTGCTTGGTATAGGAAATCAATTGTTATCGCAGGATTGGTCTATTTTATTTCGCCAATAGATGCTATCCCGGATATTACTCCCGTTATCGGTTTTCTTGATGACCTCGGAATAATTGCAGCATTGACAAAATATTTAGGGCGCGAACTTGTGCCTTATTACTAAATAAAAAACCTCCGAGGTTTTCCTAAACCTCGGAGGTTTTACACTTCGCTACCATTATATTTGAAATTGTTTGCGTAACATGAGTTACTAATTTGTACTGAAGAAAATATTCTAAAAGAAATATTAACTAAAATTAAATGAATTATAAATTAATAAAGAGCGATGTTCTTTTTAAAGGCAGAGTGTTTGATCTTCAAGTAGATGAAATTGAATACGACAGCGGAAATAAAGGAATTAGAGAAATAGCAGTTCATTATGGTGGAGCCGTTGTCGTTCCTGTTACGAATGAAGGTAAAATTATTTTCGTTAAGCAGTTCCGCTATCCACTGCAAAAAACTTTGCTCGAACTACCCGCAGGAAAATTAGATAAAAATGAAGACCCCCTGATTTGTGCAACAAGAGAATTAGAAGAAGAAACCGGATTCAAAGCAAAAACCATAATAAAGCTTGGGGCAATTTGCACTACCCCCGGTTTTTGTACTGAGATTCTTCACATATTTTTAGCTAAGGAGTTAACAGCAGGAAATCATAACCGCGAAGAAGGCGAATACGGAATGGAAATCTATGAGTTTACTATTGATGAAATAGAACAGAAAATTTCCTCAGGCGAAATTTACGATGCCAAAACTATCTGTGGTATCCATCTTGCAAAAAGCTATTTGAAGTAGGACAAATACCCCTAATGAAAAATTTATCGGTTAATCAAAATATCAACGATTTATGATTAAGTCACTTGAAGTAA
>JAJYOQ010000617.1:0-1846 GCA_021796135.1 Bacteroidota bacterium | reverse complement strand
AAAAGATTACGCATTAATTGAACATGTCAACGTTGAGTTTGGCACTGGCTTGAATATAATCACCGGCGAGACGGGAGCCGGCAAATCAATACTTATTGATGCAATGGGTTTGCTCCTTGGCGATCGCGCATCTACTGAGGTAGTGCGTAAAGGAGCCGCAAAATCTGTTGTCGAAGGAATCTTTAATGTCGAAGGAAACAAGAAAGTAAAAGCAATTTTAGAAGAAAACGAGATTGAATTCCTTCCCGAGCTGATAATGAGAAGAGAAATATCTTTGAAAGGTTCCAACCGCTGTTTTCTAAATGATACTCCTGTTTCGTTAAATCTAATTAAAGATGTAGGCAACTTGCTTGTTGATCTACATGGTCAGCATGAGCATCAATCTTTACTTCGCACGGAAACTCACATAGAATTTTTAGATGAATATGGAAATCATGAACCAGATCTTCAAAATTATAAATTAATTTACACTGAGCTTTCTAAGTTTTCTAGAGAATTGAAGTCTTTAAGAGAAAAAGAAATTTCACTCAAGGAGAAAAAGGAAGTTTATTCTTATCAAATAAAAGAAATTGACCTTGTATCCCCTGTAGAAGGGGAAGAAGAAAAATTAGTAGCAGAGTTGAATATTTTAGAGAACTCTGAAAAGCTTCTCGAATTGACCTCATCAATTTATCAAAAGCTTTACGAATCAGAAAACTCTATCTACGATTCTTTAGTAAAAATAAAAGCCGAAATAGAAGAACTAACGAAAATCGATAAGACCTTTTTAGAAAATAATTCCGAATGCGAATCTGCCCTTACTCTGCTAAATGATATTTCACAGTTCATTAGAAATTACAATTCAAAAATTGATTTGGAGCATGAAAGTCTTGGAGCTATTAGAGATCGACTGGGGTCACTAAGTCTATTGAAAAAAAAATATGGCGGTTCAATTAGGTCAATTTTGGAATACAGAAAAAAAATCGGGGACGAGTTTGACCTTGCGTCTAACTTTTCTGAAAATATACTTAAGCTTGAGGAACAGATTAAAAAACTTAGAAATGAATGCGGAGTTTCTGCCGAAAAGCTTTCTAAGAAACGTAAAACGATAGCGGAAAAGATTCAGAAAGAGGTTGCGGAAGCACTTAGCAGCCTTGGAATAGCAAACGCTTTATTTAAAGTGAATATAAATCATATCACAGCAGAAAAAGTAGATGAAGATTTTATCCCTATAAATGGAAAACCCTTTAAGTATGGCTCTAACGGTTATGATGAAGTTGAGTTTTTTATCTCGACAAATATGGGAGAAGACCCGAAACCTCTTTCAAAAGTTGCCTCGGGCGGAGAAATTTCTCGCATTATGCTCGCTCTAAAAACCATTCTTGCTAAGAATGATAAACTCCCATTATTAATTTTTGACGAAATTGATACTGGCGTTAGCGGACGAGTTGCACAGAAGGTTGGGCAATCATTAAAATCTTTGGCAGCTTTGCATCAAATAATCTCAATTACACACCTGCCTCAAATTGCCGGCTTAGCAGATCATCATTTTGCTGTTTCAAAAAGTTCTAACAGTGAAAGAGTCGTTAGTTCAATAAAAATGCTTGATAAAAATGAGAGAGTTAAAGAAGTTGCAAAACTTATGAGCGGCGAAGTAATTACTGAGGCAAGTTTAACAGGCGCTAAAGAACTTATGGGATTTTGATTCCCATGGAAGATACCGCACTTTATGTCCACATCCCTTTTTGCGATCACAAATGTATTTACTGTGATTTCTATTCAATTATTACTTCTGATAACATAGATAATTTTCTTAAAGCTCTTAAAAAAGAGATTGAATTTTATTCTCCAAAATATTCTTCGGGAA
>JAJYOQ010000084.1 GCA_021796135.1 Bacteroidota bacterium | reverse complement strand
ATATCTGTCCTGGTAGAAAATCCCATTGTACCTAAACCGCCGCTTGTAATATGAGACCGGGAATTAACAAATTTATAATATTGAGAAATCCACATTTGATGCTGACCGACATCCGAGATAATAACGGCTTCACCGTTAGTCTTTTCAGAAATTTTTTCAATAATATATTCGCATCTTAATTTGCCGTCATTTTTTTCATAAGTAAGCGGGCACTCTTCACGCCATGCATTTATTTGTTTCCACCAGTCTGAAAAGTCGGGTGTTTGATCCATTTCGACAGCTAATTCAGCAAGAACGTGCTTAACATCGCCGACTATTGGCAAATCAACAATAATATTTTTGTCTATGCAGGTAGGATCGATATCGACATGTATTTTATAAGCCTTAGTAGCGAAAGAATCAATCTTACCCGTAACACGGTCATCAAACCTGGCTCCAAGAGAAAATAAAACATCGCAATTATTAACTGCCTGGTTCGCCCAATATGTGCCATGCATACCCAGCATACCGAGAGACTGAGAATCGTTACCCGGGAAAGCGCCAAGTCCCTGCAGAGTCATTGTAACCGGAAGATTATTTTCTTTTGCAAAAAGTTTTAGCTCACGTTCGCCATTTGACATTATAACACCGCCGCCGACATATAGAAGAGGTCGTTTAGCTTTCTTTAACATTTCAGCAGCTTTTTTAATTTGATTCTGGTGTCCAAGGAAAGTTGGTTTATATCCTCTAAGTTCAATTTTTTCGGGATATTCAAATTCACAAACTGAATTTATAACGTCTTTAGGAAGATCAACAAGAACAGGACCGGGACGACCGGTTGAAGCAATATAAAATGCTTTTTTAATAGTCATTGCAAGCTCAGCAACGTCTCTTACCAGGAAATTATGTTTTGTAATAGGACGGGTTATTCCCACAATATCTGCTTCCTGGAAAGCATCATTACCAATAAGATGAGTTGCTACTTGTCCGGTAAAGACTACAATCGGAACCGAGTCCATATATGCATCTGCAATTCCCGTTACGGTATTAGTAGCTCCGGGACCGGAAGTAACGAGCACAACACCTACTTTCCCGGTAGCTTTTGCATAACCTTCAGCCATGTGAGTAGCACCCTGTTCGTGACGAACAAGAATGTGCTTTAGATAATCAATATCATATAGCTTTTCATATAGTTTTAAAACTGCTCCGCCGGGATATCCGAATATATATTCAACCTTTTCTTTTTTCAAAGATTCAAAAAAGATTTCGGCGCCTGTAATTTTAGTGTTAGGTGTTCTCATTATTTTCCTTTCTAAAGTTAAATAAGAAAAAAATGTATAGTACTTAAAATAATTTCTTGTTTAAAAAAGCAAATTTAGTTTGAACAGTAAAATTAAGTCACGGTTTAAAATCAAAATTAATATCAGGAAAACCCCGGGACTTAAATACCTCTAATTGTCAATTCACAAATATTTACTAATATAAATATTTTTAAATCAGCAAAAAGTGCAAGAATAATATAGCTTACGGTGAGATGTTGTTTTTGAGCTACAACACTTTTGGTGAGAACAGCACAAGGATCAAAGCTTCTTTTGGAAGAATTTTGACTGCCGTTATATTTGAATTGAGATCTCACTAATGCCTCTAATAAAAAAATAACTTAAAACATAACTTTGGGACTTCGACAATCCCGAATCTTTTAATTTTATTTTGTTATTTGATTTGGGATTGACTATGCTGTTAGCGTAGAATTAGAATTCCTAGCACGCTAATAATACTAATGATCCCTAGTATGATTTCAAAAGAAAGGTTATTTTTTGGATAATACGTTATAACACGACTACCGCTTTTTGTTAAAGCGACTAAATTGATTTTTGTATTTTTTGTTGTGTTAAACATTTTCTTAATAATTTAATGTAAAGATAACCCTCTTAAATTTTAATGTCAAGATAATTTTTAATTTTTATTAAAAAATTGAGGTATATCAATAGTAATGTGATTCATTTATTATGCAATAAATTAACCAATTTTAATTTATTTTGCATTGCATGAGTTGATATTTTTTTAATTAACCGGTGAGATATGGAAAAAGAGAAAAAGAAACAGCTAATACGAACTGCTGCCAAGCGATTTGAAAAACACGGAATAAAAAAAACTACACTTGACGAAATCGCAAGGGATTTGAGAATTACTAAAGCTACAATTTATCATTATTTTAAGTCAAAAGAAGAGTTATTTCATTCTACGCTTGAATGGGAAACCGAACAATTTATTGAAGAATTAAATAATATTTTTTCATCTGAAGGCTTAAACTTAATTGAGTCATTAAAAAAATATTTGGATTTCAAAGAATCCCTGGATCAAAAATATATTCTCATTTATAGATTAGCGCTATCTATACTAAAAGAGGAAAATTTTGAAAATGAAGAGCCATTCTTAAAAGACCTTATAAAAAAAGAAGAAGAATCTATTTCAAAGTTATTTGTTAAGTTCGCCGTGAATAAGAAAAGCTTACCGGAATCATTTCCCGGTTTTTTAGTTAAACAAAGCTGGGGATATTTATTGTCAAATAAACTTTATAGTAATTTAAAATCAGAGGAGAGCATTAAAAAGAAAGAAATACTTCTTCAGCTTATCGGGAATATGCTGGCTTAATCAGCCGAATTTCCCTGATATATAATCTTCTGTTTGTCTTTTTGACGGGTTGGTGAAAATTTTTGTTGTTTTATCGTATTCAATTAATTCACCGACATAAAAGAAAGCCGTTTTATCGCTTACTCTTGCCGCCTGCTGCATATTATGGGTAACAATTACAACTGTATATTTTTCTTTTAATATGTGAATTAACTCTTCAATTTTAGATGTTGCAATGGGATCAAGGGCACTCGCCGGTTCATCCATTAAAACTATTTCAGGTTCAACAGCCAATGTCCTGGCTATACAAAGTCTTTGCTGCTGTCCTCCAGATAAGCTCAAAGCGGAAGTATTGAGCCTGTCTTTTACTTCATCCCAAAGTGCCGAATAAGTTAAAGACTTCTCCACTATTTCTTTTAATACTTTTTTATTATGTATTCCGTTTAACTTAGGTCCATAAACCAGATTTTCATAAATACTTCGGGGAAATAAATTCGATTTTTGAAAAACCATCCCTACTTTTCGGCGAAGATTTACTACATCAACGTTATTTTTAAAAATACTCTGATCATCAATAATCACTTCGCCGTTTATTTTGACGCCGTGAATAAGGTCATTCATTCTGTTCAGTGTTCTTAGGAAAGTGGATTTACCGCATCCGGAAGGTCCGATTAATGCCGTTACCTGATTTGCTTCAATATCAATTGAAATATTTTTTAGAGCTTGTTTATCTCCATAAAATAAATCTAATTTCCTAGTAGATATTTTTATTTCATTCATTTAGAATTGTTGATTATGAATTAATAAATTGCTTCCCGGATTTTAGCGCTTATATAGTCCATTATCCATACAACAAAAGCAATCATTAGAATAATTAGACCAACTTCACGCCATTTAGCCAATCCCTGATACTGCATTAGCATGGTGCCTATTCCTCCGCCTCCGACAAGTCCTATAATTGTAGCCATTCTTACATTTATATCCCATCTATAAATAGTAAAAGACAAGAACGGTAATACTATCTGAGGTACAACGGCATGCCATACAATCTGTATTTTATTCGCTCCCGTCGCAGAGATTGCTTCAACCGGTCCCTGCTCAATACCTTCAATTGCTTCAGAATATAACTTTGCATTTGAAGCGATTGTATGTACAAGTAAAGCTATCATTCCTGCAAAAGGACCTATTCCGACCCAAACAGAAAATATTATTGCCCAAATAAGCGGTTCAATTGATCTGACAAAGTTGAGTATTATCCTTAAAATATAGTAAACCGCAAAAGAAATTTTGTTATCTTTCATCAAATTCCTGGCAGTAAAAAAACTTAAAACCAATGTCGGCGGAATTGAAATTAAAGTAGCAATAAGTGCAATGTAAATAGTTTCTATCATAGCAAAAAGAGCATCATCAAATATTCCCAATTGCGGATGAAACATAGCTCCGAATAATCTTTCGGCGCCCTGAATACCTTCGCTGCTGAAAATGCTTACGATTGAAATCCTCGTTACAATCCATCCCGCTATAAAAGTAATATTAAAAAGGAACCATGCAAATATTTCAACAGTCCATTTTGTCGTTTTATTATCTTTAGCAATTCCAAAAAGCTTACATGATAAGGATGTCTTTGACAGCGCCCAAAATGTCCCGATAATAATACTAACAGCAAATAAAGCGAAAATCTGATACCATGAAAATGGCAGGTCGCTTTTTTCTAAAATAAATTTTAGGTAAATAGCTCTATGCACTACAAGAATTGAATAGAAAACAAAAAAGATATCGAGGAATATGGCTTTAGCCAAATTAAATTTATCTTCTATTTTTTTCTTGTCTGCAATAATCTTTTGAGGGTACAAATTATTTTCATTATTCTGAATCATCTTATTTCTACCTCTTCAGCTTCATCTCCGTATATAGTCTTGAACCATGTCTCATCAATGGCAGAAGGCAAACCTTCATAAATGATTTCGCCTGCTTTTAATGCAATTACCCTGGTTGCATATCTTCTTACCAAACTTAAAAAGTGAAGATTGCAAATAACTGTCGTGCCGAATTCTTTATTTACTTTTTCAAAATATTGCATTATAGAGTTAGATGTTGCCGGATCCAATGAAGCTACCGGTTCGTCAGCCAAAAGCAATTTTGGATTCTGCATTAAACTTCGGGCAATCGCAACGCGCTGCTGCTGTCCGCCGCTTAAAGAATCTGCTCTAATTTTAGCTTTATCGCTTATACCGACAATATCCAGACAGCTGTAAGCTTCTTTGTAAACTTCATCCGAATATCTTTCAATCAGTGTATCGAAAGTGCTGAGTTTTCCAAGTTTTCCATTAATCACATTTGAAAGTACGGATCTTCTTTTAATCAAATTAAATTGCTGAAAGACCATACCGATTTGTGATTTTAATTTTCTTAACTCCTCACCTTTAACGTGAGTTATTTCTTTATCAAAAAATTTAATTGTACCTGAAGTAGGTTCAATCAGCCGGTTTATGCATCTAAGCAATGTAGATTTCCCCGAACCGCTTAACCCTATAATAACAAGAAACTCGCCTTCATTAACATGAAGACTAACTCCTTTTAGGGCATGAGTGCCATTGTCATATATTTTGTGCAGGTTTTTTATTTCTAATAGCATTACTTAACCAACTTTTCAAATGAAATATGCTGCTGTTGCAATAATTCTCTTATACCATTATAATCACTGTCTGTAGTTCGAATTAATCCTGTTATATCATAAAGATCAAATAAAGTTTTCTTGCCCAATTTAGTTGCCTGGAAATCAAGAATTGCCTGAATAAGAATATCTTTCATTTTTTCATCCATATTTTTTCTAAATACCCACGGATCATTAGGGATATCTTTAGTAAAAGCAATGATCTTAACTTTTTTAACTACATCGGGAAATTGTTTTAGCACACGTCCCCGTGCGTCCATGACTTCACCGGTTATTGAATCGGGAGGCGAATAATAGGTAGCGCCGGCATCTACCTGTCTTTGATAAACCATAGTAACTACATTGTCATGCCTCATGGCAAATACAGTCTCGCTCGGTTTAATTCCGTGACTTTCCAAAAGTGCTTTCGGCAATAAATATCCCGATGTGGAGGAAGGATCAACGTAAGCAATGGTTTTTCCGTTTAAGTCGGATAAATTATTTATACCCGAATCGTACCTTGTAATTATTTGACCGCAGTAAGTAGTCTGGTTCCCTTCACGCACTACTCTAAGCTTAGCTTCCGCACCGTATTTAGCGTTTGCCATTAAATATGAAAAAGTATTAATAGCTGCAATATCGCATTTATCTGTTCCGAAAGCTTCGACAACAGCGATATAGCTTGCAGGAACCGCAGTAGTAAAATACCAGCCGGTTTTCTTATGTAAATAATCAGTTAAAGCTACGGCATTAAAAGAGATTCTGCTCGCATCAATTGAAGGCGTAAAATATATTTTAATAGGGTTATTTTTTGATCCCAGAGCACCTTCGTTTAATTGCCTTGTAGTAACTACAATTATAAACGCAAGCAAGGGCAGCAGATAAATAAAATATTTAAATAACTTCATATTTTTTCCTTCAACAAATATGCAAAATCATTTTTAGCATATCAACCAAATTGCATAATAGGTATGTTAAATTTTAGTTATTAATTTAATATGAAACAAACAGAATTATTATTGATCAAACAAGAATCCGGTTTTTTCGGACTGAAACTTATTTTTTCCGAATCGTTTGTAGGCAAGTTCTGTAGCTTCGCGCCCGCGCGGAGTGCGCTGTATATAACCTTGCTGAATTAAAAAAGGTTCATATACTTCTTCTATCGTGCCGGGATCTTCATTAACTGCAACTGCTAATGTCCCTAATCCGACCGGACCGCCTTTGTATTTTTCAATGATTGCAAGAATTATATCTTTATCCATTTCATCAAGCCCGAATTCATCGACTTCAAGCGCATCTAATGCTTTTTTAGATATATCTAAATCTATAATTTTTTTATCTTCGAAATCGGCAAAATCGCGCGTTCTCCTTAATAGACGATTGGCAATTCTCGGAGTGCCGCGGGATCGTTTTGCAATTTCATAGGCGGCTTCTTCTTTTATTTTAAGATCCAGAATACTTGCCGAACGGATAACAATGCTGTTAAGTGTTTCTGCCTGATAATAGTCGAGCCGGAATTTTATCCCGAATCGATCCCGGAGCGGAGATGTCAGCATGCCTGCTCTTGTAGTGGCTCCGACAAGCGTATATTTAGGAAGACTTATTTGCACAGATCTCGCATTAGGTCCGCTGTCTATCATAATATCAAGTTTATAATCTTCCATTGCTGAGTATAAATATTCTTCTACTACAGGACTAAGCCGGTGAATTTCATCGATAAATAAAATGGATTTTTCTTCGAGCGTAGTGAGAAGTCCGGCTAAATCTCCGGGCTTTTCCAGCACCGGTCCGGATGTTATTTTTAATTTGACACCAAGTTCATGTGCAATAATATGGGCAAGCGTAGTTTTTCCTAATCCCGGAGGTCCGGTCAAAAGAACATGATCCAATGCCTCTTCCCTTTTATGCGCAGCCGAAATAAAGACATTCAGATTATCCGTTATTTTTGCCTGACCGACAAAATCATTTAAACGCAAAGGGCGCAATGTTTGTTCAAACTGCTTTTCTTCTTCGGCAACTATCGGATTTGTAGAAATAGATTTCCTCATAAAAGTTAAGAGATTTTATAACCGGGAAATTATTTAATTATTATGCAACAACTTCTTTATTTCTGATTTTAAAATAATGAATGACTATTACCATTAAAGTCATTGTCAAAATCATCAATAAAGCTGTTTCTATTGTATTCCAGACATTTAGATTTTTGTCAAACACCGAAATTAAACCGGGATTCCAGGCGCTTCCGTATAAAATAACTAAGTGAACAATATAAATCAGTAATGTGTTTCTTCCGATCAAAATAAATATTCTAGGAATGGAATCTAATTTAAGTGTAATAAATGAAACAATCGAATTTAATAAAAGAACTATGCCCAATCTATAGAAAATTAAATTCGGACTCGTAGTCCAGAAATTGCTTGCATGATAAACAAGAATTTCTAATTGATTCCCGATAAAAGATACAATTATTAAAATAACACCGATTGCCGCAAGTTTTATACTAAGCCGGGGGGTTTTAAATACCAAAGGATTTTTTGCTAAGTAGCTGCCAAGCACTCCTCCTGCTATTACATAACCAGCCCACGGGAATAAAGGAAAGTTTGATCCGCTGCCGGTATAAAAGTAACCCGCAATCGGAGCAGGAAAAATTTTCAGCCAGTCTATGCCGCTTAAATGAGGATAAAGTCCGAAGAAAATCAGACTTGCAATCGAAAAAACCAGATAATCATTTAACTTAAATCTTTCGATTATATAAGAACATAGAATTAAGAACAGAATACCAAAAGCAATAAGATGAAGCACATCTACAGCGAAAAATACCTGCCACTGCTCTTTTGTTATATTTGAGAAATCAATGATGGTAGGCGTAGGATACCTCAGAAGATATCCTAAAAAAAGTAAAAGAAAAAATCTTTTAATTCCTTTTTTAACACGAGGGTTTGCAGCAAATGGTTCATCAACAAGTTTGAAAAGATAAATAAAAACCGTTCCGGATGTAAACATGAATATCGGAGCGGTCATTCCTCTCATAAAAAACCAAAGAGCAAAAATCGGGGAATTCATATCCCTATAATTATTAGATAGAAGAGCATCAACAGTATGTCCCTGCACCATTTGCAAAACTGCAAATGCTCTCATTAGATCTATAAAGATTATTCTATTTTTTTTAGGACTCTGAGTCATAAAATACTTTAATTTTCAAAAATTAGTAGGTAAAAATATAAAATATGAACTTATTATTAAACAATTTTTGACATATAATAGTTTAATAGGGAAAAATTTTCACCGGAAAATTATTAATTATTAACTTTTGAAAGAATAATTTAATCAGCCTCCTGTTGCAAATCCGGGATACAGTGTCATTCCTCCGTCTATGAATATACTCGTACCGGTAATATAATCTGCATGGTCTGATGCAAGCCATACCGCAGCTCTGCCGATATCTTCTACTTCACCGATTCTACCGTAAGGTACAAGTTCCATCAATTTTTTATAAGCTTCGGGCGTATCCCAGGCGGACGTATTAATCGGAGTTCTGATAGCTCCCGGACAAATGCTGTTAACTCTAATTCTATATGGAGCAACTTCCTGTGCAATGCTCTTCATCAGCATCATAATTCCGCCTTTAGAAGAAGCATAATTTACGTGCCCTGCCCACGGAATTACCTCATGTACCGAACTTATATGTATAATCTTGCCGGCTGCGCATGAGATTTCTTTTTTTACTCCCCGCTTTTTAAATTCTTTGACTGCTTCCCGGGCACATAAAAATTGACCGGTAAGGTTCACACTAATTACTTTATTCCACTTATCTATAGACATTTGGTCAAAAGGTGAATCCTGCTGCATTCCGGCATTATTAATAAGTATGTCGATGGTTCCGAATTGTCTGTACATTTCCTCAAACATTGCAATTACTTCATCTTCCTTGCTGACATCAGCTTTAATTGCAACAGCTTTGACCCCGTATTTTTTAATCTTCTCAACTACGGCATTTGCTTCATCAGGATTAGTAACATAGTTGACCACAACATCGCAGCCGGCTTTTCCAAGCTCGATTGCTATACCTTCGCCTATTCCGGAATTTGCACCGGTTACAAGCGCTTTTTGACCTGCTAATATTCTTATTGCATCCGGTTGAGGCATTACAATTTCCGGTAAATTTTCTTTTGTTTGTTCCATTTTTTCTCCGATAATTTGTTAATAAATTAAGTTCTTGTTTGAAGCAGCTTCGCGATTAAACCCGTCCAGCCGGTCTGATGCGATGCACCTAACCCTTTCCCGTTATCTCCGTTAAAGTATTCATTAAATAAAATGTAATCTTTAAAATGAGGATCGGTTTGAAATTTTTTATTGCTTCCGAAAGCGGGACGCATACCATTCTCATCTTTTAAAAATATCTTTTTTAATCTCTCTGTGAGCTCAACTGCAATTTCTTTAAGCGTAAGAAATTTGTTTGAACCGGTAGGATATTCAACTTTAAAATCATCGCCGTAATAATGATGAAAACGCTGAAGTGACTCTATGATTAGAAAATTAGCAGGAAACCAAATTGGTCCGCGCCAATTTGAATTTCCGCCGAACATTCCGGTTTTTGATTCTGCGGGCTCATAATCAACAGAGAATACTTCCCCGTTCATAACGAATTTATAAGGATTATTTTCATGATATTTTGATAAAGCGCGAATTCCATAATCCGAAAGGAATTCAGTCTCATCGAGCATCCTTTTCAAAATCTTCTTTAACCGGTGACCGCGTAGTAATGAGAATAAACGGGTTTCCTTCATTCCGGCATCCTGCCATCTGGATACCAGATTGGCTAGATCGGGACGGTAACTCAAAAACCAGTCCAAACGTTTCGAAAATTCCGGACAAGTTATCATTATCTCCGGCTCAAGTACTTCAACCGCAAATAACGGAATCAGCCCGACCATCGAACGGACTTTAAGTCTGATATTATTATCATCCGATGTATGAAGAACATCATAAAAGAATTCATCTTCATTGTCCCAGAGATCAATGCCTTCTCCGGCAATGTCTGTCATTGCCGCTGCTATATAAAGAAAGTGTTCTAAAAATTTAGTAGCCACATCCTGATAAACAGGATTAGTTTTCGAAAGCTCTAAAGAAATTCTTAAAAGATTTAGCGAATACATCGCCATCCAGCTCGTAGCATCTGCTTCTTCAATATGACCGCCGTCTGGGAACTTGGCACTCCTATCGAATACTCCGATATTATCTAAGCCGAGAAATCCTCCTTGAAAAATATTTCGGTTGTCTTCATCTTTTCTATTTATCCACCATGTAAAATTCAGTAGTAGTTTATGGAATACCGATTCAAGAAATGCAGTGTCGCCTATATTATTATTTCTTTTTTTATCAATTTTGTAAACACGCCAGGTTGCCCAGGCATGAACAGGCGGATTGACATCGGAAAAATTCCATTCATAAGCCGGCAGCTGCCCGTTTGGATGCATGTACCACTCGCGTGTTAATAATTTTAGCTGATGCTTTGCGTACTGCGGATCAATGAGCGACAGCGGAATGCAATGAAATGCCAAATCCCAAGAAGCATACCAGGGATATTCCCATTTATCGGGCATAGAAATTACATCCGCATTATTCAGATGCGTCCATTCTCTATTTCTCCCGGCTAACCTTTCCTGCGGAGGCGGAGGCATTGCGGGATCTCCGTTAAGCCAATACCTGACGTCATAATAATAAAATTGCTTTGACCATAACATTCCGGCAAGCGCCTGTCGCTGAACATTTTTTTCGTCTTCATTTGTCATTTGTTCATCAAGCTCTTTATAAAATTCATCTGCTTCGCTTAACTTTTGGCTGAAAACAGAATCTGCATCTTTGAATGGATTAGTAAAATCAGTAATAACTTTTCCCGAAACGAACCGGAGTGTTATCGTCTTCGATGAAAGAGGCTGAAAATTAATTTTATAATTTAATGCAACTTTTGTCCCGGAATTATTATTGACGGCTTTTTGCTCTCCATTTACTATATAATCATTAATCCCGTCTTTGAAGAATCCGTCATTATTTAAATTATATAATCTCCGGGTGTTGGTTTCATTATTGCAGAAAAGTATCTGCGAGTCATCTCTTGATAATAAATAATAATCCCCTATGCCTTTGTGGGATAACTTTAAGGAATTATCACCTGTTTTTTGTATCGAAGGGATATAACTATTTTGTTCCCATGACCATGTATTCCTGAACCATACCTGCGGAATAAAATTTAATTCTGCCTCCTGACCAGAACGATTAAATATGGTTGCTTTAATGTATATATCTTCAGCGCCAGCTTTTGCATATTCAAGGAATATGTCAAAGTAATTATCTTCATCAAATATTCCCGTATCTATTAATTCATATTCAGGATCCAGTTTACCGCGTTTTCGGTTTTCTTCAATTAGCTGCTTATAAGGGAATTCCGCTTGAGGATACTTGTAAAGCATTTTCATGTAAGAATGTGAAGGGATATTATCGAGATAGTAAAAATATTCTTTGACATCCTCGCCATGATTCCCTTCTTTACCGGTAAGTCCGAAATATCTTTCCTTTAAAATTGGGTCGTGCTGATTCCAAAATGAAAAAGAGAGGCAAATAATTTGTCTATTATCGCTGATCCCGCCGATACCGTCTTCACCCCACCTGTAAACTTTACTTCTTGCTAAATCATGCGGTAAATAATCCCATGCATCACCTTCGGGAGAATAATCTTCTCTAACAGTTCCCCATTGCCGTTCTGATAAATACGGTCCCCATTTCCTGTACGAATAATTCCCTTTTTCAATTTCCAGAAGTCTCAACTTTTCAGCAATCATTTTTTCTCCAAAAGATTACTGCAAATATCTTGAAAAGAGGGTTAAGTATTTGTAAGCTAAATTACAATTGGCTTAAAAGATGCAGAAGTATGGATTCCTGCTTTCGCAGGAATGACAAGATTGCGGGATTTTTAGATTAATA
>JAJYOQ010000002.1:22074-42628 GCA_021796135.1 Bacteroidota bacterium | reverse complement strand
GCAATGCGACTCTATTTCCGATTAACTTTCTCACAGATCGCAAATCCATTGTCCAATCCAGTCCGACCACATCGGCACCTGAAGCAGCTAAACTGTCGAGACTATGATGAACTCCTTTTGAAAAAATGATGATAGGTTCGCCATTTCTTTTTATTTCAGAAATCACTTTGTTAATATACCTCAAGGAAAATTCTTCAAAATCAGATTGAGAAAGAATACCGCCCCAAGTATCAAATATTTGAACAGCATCTACACCTGCACTAATTTTTGCAGAAAGATATTTCGCAACAGCAATTGCAAGTTTATCTAGAATCTCATGTGCAAGTTTCGGATTATTATAGACCAATTTTTTTACAAAAGAAAAATTCTTAGATCCTTTGCCTTCTACCATATAGGTTAATAACGTCCATGGAGAGCCGGCAAATCCGATTAACGGAACACGCCCATTCAATTCTTTTTTAACCAGCGAGACTGCATCAAGCACATATTTTAGATCTTTAGCCGGATCAATTTCCTTTAAATCTTTAGAATCAAGTTCATTTCGGACGGGATGAGGAAAAACTGGACCTCTGCTCTCTATCATTTGCAATTCCATACCCATTGCCTGAGGAACTACTAAAATATCCGAAAAAATAATAGCAGCATCCACCCCGATAATATCAACCGGTTGTATTGTAACTTCGGCAGCAAGTTCCGGTGTTTGGCACATAGTTATAAAATCAGCTTTTTCTCTTACTTTGCGATACTCCGGCAAATATCTGCCAGCCTGGCGCATTATCCATATCGGAGTTCTATCAACAGGTTCTTTTTTACACGCTCTAAGAAACAAATCATTTTTTAATAAACTCAATTTTTTTCCTTTATTCTCAATAATTTTTAATGTGTTTTTTGATAATACTCAACAATTGACCTAGACAGACCATCAATAGTAAATTCTTCCGGCATAATATTAACATGGACATTTCTCTTCTCAATTGCTAATTTAGTTGAAGGACCGATTGCCGCAACATCGTATTTTCTGAAATAGTTTGGAGCATCCTTAATTTTTAATATTAGCAGGAAGTTCTCAAACGTCGACGGGCTTGTAAAAATAAATAAGTCGGGTTCGGATTGATTTAATTTTTCTAAGTTTTCTTTAATTTTTTCTTCCGAAGGAATAGATACATTATAAACCGGAGCAGTTTTAATAATCCCTCCGAGTTTTTCAAGCTCTTCTGGTAATTCTTCACGTCCGATTGCCGAACGGGGAATAAAAATTACTTTACTTTCAAGATCATAATTAGAAAGTTCTCCAATAACACCTTCGGCACTAAATTTTTGGGGAATAATTTTTACGGGAATTCTATTTTCTTCACATACAGCAGCTGTTTTACTTCCTACAGCAACAATTATTATTTTACCATAATCAACAACAAAATTTAAATTTTTACATCTTAAGACAAACATTTTAACGGCATGTGCTGAAGTGAAAATAATAAAATCAATTTTAGCTTTTCCCATAATAACTGAATCAAACTGGTTCCAGCTTTCGGGTGGAACTATATCGAGAGTCGGGAAAACAATTACATTTGCACCGAGCTGTTTAAATGATTCGGCAGATTCTTTTGACTGCTCCACAGCTCTGGTAATAACTATAGTTTTATTTCGCAGCGGAAGGGATTCGGCAGCATTATAATTATGAAATAAGCCGTTCAAAACGAAATCAAAAATTTTTTCTCTTTCAAAAATCATTTTCTCTTCCGGAATATTATTTTCTATTCCCCGATGAACAGTTCCGTAAACGCTGCCCAGTATTAAATCGACGGCAAATCCAGTTTCAATATTTCTGAAAAGATTTTCCTTTTTTCCGGATTCAATTATTCCCGCCAAAATATTTTTTAATTCTTTTTCGAGAACCACAAGTTCCGAGCAAAGTTCATTTCCGGCTTTTAAGAATTCCTTTTGATACATCAAGAAAAAGTCACGATACTTCATCATGAACATATATAAGTGAATTATAAACGAATGTATCGAATCTATACTGCTGTTTTCAATTTTAATTTTCTCTTTCAAGGAGGAGGTCAGCTTTTCCATGCGAAGGCGCATAATAGAAAAGTATAATTCTTCTTTAGAAGTGAAATAGGTATAGACCGTGCCTTTGGCTATATCAGCCATTTTGGCAACGTCTTCCATCATAACTTCATGGTAACTTTTCCGGGAAAACAAAGTTGATGCAGATTCAATTATTTTTTTCCGCTTGATAGATTTTTTGTTTTCGCTTTTCTTTTCGGCAATCATTTTTGTCTAACGTTTAGATAAATATCATCCAAGATTTCTTTAGCGCCTGCTTTAAGCAAATCCTTGGCAAGACTTTTCCCAAGTTTGTCTGCATCCATCTTTTTCCCGCGGGCATTCTTTCTGAATGTGATTGTCCCGTCTAGAGAACCAACCATCGCGTCCAGATAAATTCCGTTAGATTTAACTTGGGCATAAGCACCGATCGGTACCTGACATCCGCCTTCGAGTGTTCTCAGTAAAGATCGTTCTGCAAGAACTGCAAGGTAAGTGTCTTCATCATGGATTGACATTAGGATATGATTAATGTCAGAATTTTTTTCGACAATTTCTATTCCAAGAGCGCCCTGACCTACTGCCGGCAGGATTTCATTTTTATCAATAATCGAAGAAATATATTTACTGAGTTTTAGTCTTTCCACTCCGGCTCGGGCTAAGATAATCCCATCCCAGTCGGACTTCAAAAATTTTTCAATTCTTGTCGGTACATTCCCTCTAAGCTCAATTAATTTAAGGTCAGGCCTAAGATGCATTATCTGAGATTTGCGACGCAGAGAACCGGTAGCAATAACGGCTTTTTCTTTCAGAGTCCAAAGTGTAGTTCCCTTTTTTCTTGCAATTAAAACATCTTCAACCGGATGGCGTTTAGTGACTGCGGCAAGTTTCAAGCCTTTAGGTAATTGAGTCTGTAAATCTTTTAAGCTATGCACTGCTAAATCAATTTCGCCGTTTAATAAGGCAGTTTCAAGCTCTTTAGTAAACAAACTTTTATCACCGATTTTTGAAAGAGCAACATTAAGAATTTTGTCGCCAGTAGTTTTAATAATTTTGATTTCAACCCTTACATTTTTTACTGCTTTTTCAATTTCTCTTTTTATGAATTTTGCCTGCCACAGAGCAAGCTCACTGCCCCTGGATCCTATAACAATTTTATTTTTCAAACTACTTTTCCTTTTCATCTTTATTTTTAAGACCGAATAATTCCTTTATGATGCTAATTTTTTCCGCTGCCTCATCCGAATTAACTCCGCTTTCGGCAAACTTCTTTAATTCGACAATCGGCTGATGAAGAATCTTATTAATTATTCTTTTAGTAATAATATCAAGCTTTTCCTGATCTTCAGTCGAGAACCGATTTTTATTTTTTTCAATTTCGTCTATTCGGATTGCTTCAAAATAATCGCGCAATGATTTAATAGCAGGAGTAACTTCAAGCGAATTAAACCAGCTTAAAAAAGAATTTAATTCTTCATCAATAATCTTTTCTACTTTCGGAATTTCTTCCATTCTTTTAGAGAGATTTTGCTGAACGATAATATTTAAGGAATCTATATCATTATAAAAGACATAATCAATGTTTTTTGATTCTGGGTCGATATCGCGGGGAATCGCGATATCCATAAGCACGAGAGAATTGTAATTTCTTTTTTTCATGGCAGCAGCGACGTCATCTTTTGTCAATATTAGACCTTCGGAACTCGTTGCGCTTAGAACAATATCGAATTTATAAAGAGATTCCTTAAAATTTTCAAAAGGCAGGATCGCAGCAGAAAGATTCGCAGCAAGATTTTTAGCTCTTTCATAAGTACGGTTTGTAATAGTTAGATTACCGATACCTCTTTCACGTAAATGTTTGGCTGCAATTTCGCCTGTTTCTCCAGCTCCGATCACCAGAGCAGATTTTTTGTTAAGATTAGAAAATATTTTTTCAATTAACTGAACAGCAGCATAGCTAACTGTCACAGCACCTTCACTTATAGCAGTTTCCGTAATAGCTCTTCTGCCGGCTTTAACGGCAGAATCAAATATTCTTTTCATTAAAAAGCCGGTAAAATTTAATTCTTCTGCAGTTTGAAAAGAATCTTTGACCTGTTTAAAAATCTGATTGTCGCCAATAAGAAGTGAATCTATTCCTGTAGCAACGCTAAATAAATGTTTAATCGCGTTTGAAGCAGTAAAGTATTGAAAATGTTCTGAGTTTAATCCTGATACCAATTTAAAATTAAGCAATGATTTTTCGATATCCTGGTGACTGATATCCTGCTGCCTGGGTATTCCGTAGACTTCTGTCCTATTGCAAGTAGTTATAATAAGTCCTTCGTTAAGGAGCTCATTCTTGATCTTTTGAGTAAGATTTCTTATCTCATCGTCCGTTAAGTGAACCGCTTCTCGAATTTCAACCGGAGCGGTTTTATGATTAATTGAAATTGCTATTATATTCATATTAATAAAACGAGTGAAAACTTAGTGCTAAAAAATTAGACATTATCGTCGACAGAATTGCAATCAGAAATCCAACGATTGAAAATATTACTATCTTCTTACCTTGCCATTTACCAAAAACTTTGCTTAGAATACCTAAGCCGTAAAGGAGCCAAACTAGAAATGTTCCGATCAATTTAGGATCGAGGTAGGAAAATTTCGGGAAAGCTTTCGGCAGCCAAATAATACCGATAGTTATTGCTATTGTAGTAAGAAAGAACCCAATAACAGCGGAAATAAAACTAAGTCTTTCCAGAACCTCCAAACTAGGTAATCGGTCAAAAATTAAACCGAATTTATTTAATTTAATTTGCTTATAAAGAATCAGATATAAAAGTCCGTACACAGACGAAATAGCAAAAGCAGAATAACCAACGAGAGCACTAAAAACATGTATTCCTAGTAAATGATTTCTTAAAACTTCTTTTACCTGGAAGACATCCTGAATAAACATAGAAGAGATTATTTGGAAAAAAATGGAAATGATAATAATGAAAGGACCGGTACCGCGGATATCCGTAAGCAATTCAAGTATAAAATATGAAAAGGAAATTGCGAAAGCTAAAATTGTAAAGATTTCAAACACATTAGTAATTGGAGGATGGTCAAAGTAAATAGTTCTAATGAGTAAATAACAAAAATGAACTAATAAGGTAAGGAATAAAAACAATCTTTTAGAATTGACAAATTTCTTTCCCCCCTTCATAAAATCATAAAAATAAAACCCGAAAGTAACAAAATAAAAAATGGGCAGAAGAATATTTATTGAATCAATAATAGCTTTCATAAGAACCCTTAAAATCTTTCTATTACAAAGCTAAAAATAAAATGTAAATAACGCAATAGAAAAATGACTAACCGGTCGGTCAGGAAAGTTAAGTAAAAAGTTTTAAGATATAATAGATCTGCTGAAATTTTCCATATTTAAGAGCTAAATTATCTTTTTTATTAGTTTTTGTCTTTTAACTGGATTTGGTTTGAGCATTATACTATTATATATTTTTTCTTTAGCTTTTTCAATTTTTACTTGCGAAGAAGAGTGCAACTCGGCAATTTCTGTTCCTTTTCTAACAAAATCACCTATTTTTAATTTAAAAATTATTCCCGCTTTAGGATCAATAACATCTTCTTTAGTTAATCTACCGGCACCGAGTTCAAGAGCTGCCATTCCTATTTCAAAATTATTTATAGTACTTAAATAACCGTTACCGGAAGCGAAAATTTTTTCAATGATTTTTGATTTTGGATATTTGTCCGGATTTTTAATAAAGCTAATATCGCCTCCCTGAAGTTCGACAATTTCTAAAAACTTTTTATACGCTAATCCATTATCAATTAAGCGCTTAGATAATTTTATACCTTCATCAAGAGATGAAGCTTTACCGCCTAAAAATATCATTGCACCGGACAGAGCCAGACAAAGTTCTTTTAAGTTTCCGTCAGATTCGCCTTGCAAGACCTTAATAGATTCATAGACTTCAAGCCAATTACCTATATAATTGCCCAGAGGCTGATTCATATCTGTAATAAACCCAATAACCTTTTTTCCAAATGATTTAGCAGTCCTTATCAATGATTCGGCAAGCAGCAAAGTATCTTTTTCATTTCGCATAAATGCGCCGCTGCCTGTTTTAATATCAAGGACAAGCCCATTTATTCCTTCCGCCAATTTCTTGCTCATTATACTGGCAGTAATAAGGGGAATAGATTCAACTGTTCCGGTTACATCCCGCAAGGAATAGATCAGTTTATCTGCGGGGGCAATGTCCTTTGTTTGACCAACCAAGACAGCGCCGCATTTTTTCAAAACCGACTTATATTCTATAAGAGATAGGTTTGTTCTAAATCCGGGAATAGCATCAAGTTTATCGAGCGTACCTCCCGTATGACCAAGACCTCTACCGGAAATCATGGGGACATAGACACCGGCAGCGGCGGCAATCGGAGCAATAATTAAAGAAGTTTTATCGCCCACACCTCCGGTTGAATGTTTATCGACTTTTTTTCCTTTTAGAAAATCTAGATTTAGCACTTTCCCGCTATAAAGCATTGCTTCTGTGAGGGATGATGTTTCTTCAGAGTTCATACCATTTAGAAAGACAGCCATTAAAAAGGAAGAGAATTGGTAGTCCGGAATTTTATTTTTAGTATAGGAAGAAATTAAGAACTTAATTTCATCTTTAGATAGAAAGTCTTTATCCCGTTTTTTTCTTATTAGCTCAATTGTATTCATATTAAAATCTTTTTACTAATTGATGTGCAATAGGTAAAATTAAATCTAAATCGAAATAAAAGAAAGCGGAGAATTGATATTGGAATATAAATTTTGAATGTTGAATCCGCCTGAAGTCGGACAAGTTTGTGAATTTTGAATGAAAAGCAATGAAGTTGAAAAGTTGGGGCAAATAGATGTTTTTAAGAAATATTTTTAGAATATTGCGTTTTTACACTGAAAACGATGTTTTATTTAAAATTTACAATACTATTGTTTTACTTTTAAATAAAATTAAATACTTAATAATGATACTAATTTTACTTTTGTTAAAAATTAAGAGAAAAAATTTAGAAGGATTTTAACTATTGAATTTTAAAAAGGAGATTTAAATTTTATTTATTATAATAAAACATCAACTTTTAAATTTGGAGTATAAGATTATATCTTCGATTTCTACTACAGAGATTAATTCGCATTTGAATATGGAGACGTTGCGGGAGGCGATTATGGTATTGGATTGATCGCTGATTTTAAAAACAATGGTTGTGAATTTCATATTACTTCTTTAAGTTATTTTAATCTAAATTATTTTGTGGATGAATAAAGATTCTGGCTTTATAAATTCTGGAATCACCAACATTTGTTTAATGAAGTTAGCGGTGGAATGGAAATTAAAGACATTGTTCATTATTCAATACATTTGGTTATTTTAGGAAGGATTATGAATAAATTAATTATTCACAATAAGTTGGAAAATATATTTAAATTTAGAAAAGAGTTTTTGGGTAAAACGTTTAAGATAAATCAGAGATTCAATTGAAAGTGCTTTTAACCGGAGCAACCGGGTATATTGGGAAAAGGCTTCTGCCAGTTCTTCTCGAACAAGGATGCACCGTAGTATGCTCTATACGGGATAAAAACCGATTCCCTAAAGATGGGATATACAATCATCCCGGCATTTCTTTCTTAGAAGCAGACTTTCTGAATAAAATCGATTATGACCATGTATTAAATAATCTGGATGCTGCTTATTATTTAATACATTCAATGAGTTCGGGCATTGCTGATTTCGAAAAACTTGAAGAAATATCGGCCAATAATTTCAATTTACTAATAGATAAAACTTCGGCAAAGCAGGTAATTTATTTAAGTGGAATTATAAATCAGGATAAGCTGTCACGACATCTTGCATCAAGAAAGAATGTTGAAGAGATATTAAGAAAAGGCGCTGTTCCCTTAACAACAATAAGAGCCGGAATAATTGTTGGCTCTGGCAGTGCTTCCTTTGAAATTATGCGTGATCTTGTCGAAAAGCTCCCAATAATGATTGCCCCTAAATGGTTAAAAACTAAGAACCAGCCTGTTGCCATAGAAAATGTTATTGAATGCCTTACTGGTGTTTTGTTTAACAAGCAAACTTTTAACAAATCTTTCGACATCGGTGGACCTGATATTCTTACCTACAAAGAAATGCTTTTACAGTTTGCTAAAGTTCGCAATTTAAGAAGAATTATAATTTCTGTTCCTATAATGACTCCCCGTCTTTCTTCCTACTGGTTATATTTCGTTACAGCGACATCATACAGGCTGGCTGTAAACCTAGTAAACAGCATGAAAATAGAAATCATCTGCAAGAATAATGAACTTATGCAGCTGTTGAAAATAAACCCCATATCTTATAAAAAAGCTATACAACTTGCTTTTGAAAATGTCCAACGGAATATGGTAGTCTCAAGCTGGAAGGATTCTCTTATCTCCAGTTCCCCAGAAAATACTTTACAAGAGCATTTAACAGTTCCTGTTAACGGGTGTTTCATTGATAAACGTGAAATAGAAATTCCTGAAAGTGAAAATAATGTTGTTGAAAATATTTGGTCAATCGGAGGCGAAACTGGCTGGTATTATGCCGACTGGCTCTGGCATTTGAGGGGATTTATTGATAAACTTTTCGGAGGAGTTGGTTTGCGTAGAGGTAGAACAAATCAAAATTCAATTAATCCAGGTGATACATTAGACTTCTGGCGGGTACTTGTGGCAGATAAATCAAATAAAAGACTTCTGCTCTTTGCAGAAATGAAGCTACCGGGTGAGGCATGGCTTGAGTTTAAAGTATCGAAACAGGATAGTAAATATTATTTGATTCAGACTGCCACATATCGTCCTCGTGGTTTATTGGGAAGAATGTATTGGTATTCAGTTCTTCCGCTTCATCTTTTAATTTTTAAGGGAATGGCAAGAAATGTTGCAGTGACTACGCCGAATAAGAACTAGCTGATAAATGTTGAAAATGTATAGGAGCAAATTTGATAGATTCTGCTAAATATTTTATACAGAATAAACCGACAGATCTCGGATTGGTCTTTTAGAATTATTATAAGAGAGAGATTTATCAGAACTTTCCCAATCCCTTCAATCCAACAACTAGGATAAATTATTCACTTACTAAATCAGGATTAGTTACAATAAAAGTTTATGATGTTCTAGACAGAGAAGTCGCAACTTTTGTAAACGAAAACAATTCTGTAGGCAATTATTCCGTGCAATTCAATGCAGGCAGCGGATTCGCTTCGGAAATATATTTTTATAGAATGAAAGCAGGGAGTTTTGCTCAAACAAAAAAATTATTATTGAAATAAATTATCTTATGAATAGCCTATTGCCCGATTCAAATCGGGCATTTTTTATTATAATAAATTCACCGCATCCATTAAATATTGTTTCTGCAAATGTGCATAAATTTGTGTGGTTGCTAAATTTTCATGACCTAGCAATTCTTTAACAACGTAAAGTGAAACTCCTCTTTGAACTAACATAGATACAAATTAATACCGCAATGATAGAAATGAATTTTATCAAATCTAAAATTTAGTAATCAATCTATCCCCATTCACCAATTCACCCAAAACCGTAAATCACATTAATGCAATTATTTATAAAATACCCTTTCTATATAGAGAAACATTCAATAAGCATCCTTCCTCAAATCAATAGATAAGATAAAGATAGTCTTTGTAATTTCCTCAGTTACATAAAACAATCTATATTTCCCGATTCTATAGCGCCAGGTTTCGGGTTTGTAGTTGACCAACTTTTTAATGTTGTTACCGAAATGCGGCTCATCTCTTAATTGAGGATAAATATATTGGTGAAGTTTTTTTTCAATAAAGATTTTTTCTACGTCGGTAAATTTGTCCATTTTCTTTAGAAACTCATTAGTCTCAAAGATTTTGTAATTATTCAACTAACCGTCCCCTTTTTGATTTCATATCAGCTATACCACGTTTCAGACTTTTATTAAGCTCTGCGTTATTTCGTATTTCCTCCATCTCGAATTCATCGACATAAATATTATGCTCAATGAATCTTTTAACAGCAGTTTCAATAAAATTGGAAATCGGTCTATTATCGCTTTCTGCTAATTTTCTATAAACTTTATAGTTTTCATCGCTCAATCGAAGTGTAATTGTTTTGGACATAAAATAACCTTATGAATATTATTCGTTTCTTTGTATTCTAATGTATTCAATTTGGTTAATATTTTCAACAACTTTTATCATGACCCAAGACGAGAATAAATCTTGGCAGCAAAGAATAACAATTATTGATTTTTATTTATTTTATGCGCTGATTGTAGTAAATTATAGTATAAAAAAGGAGTCAATATGAAAATATTATTATTTAGTCTGTTTGTTTTTATTTCAGCAGGACTGGCACAAAATAATATTATTAGTTTTAATGTAACAAAGGATTCCGCCGTTACAGCTGATGAAATAGTTGTTCAGATAACGGTAAATAAAATTGATACTTCATCTTCTAAATCTAACGAATTAAGCCACGACGCTCTTATTAATGTTTTAAATGTTTTAGGAAATTATGGATACAAAAAAGATAACGTATTTTTAGTGTCAAGTAATTTTCAAAAACAATATCCAAATCAAAATAATTATTATTCAATTCAGACTTATAAGATAATCTTAACTAAACCCGAATTGTTTGATCAATTAAAAAAGGACCTTATACAGGCAGGTGCTACCGGTGTCAGCATAGCTTCTCTTTGGACACGCGACTATGACAAAATCAAGAAATCACTTTATGATGAAGCAATTACACAGGCAAAAGAAAGAGCTAAATTCTTATGCGCAATGATCGGCGCTAAAAGTTTTAGTATTGAAAACTTAATGGATAATTCAAGGGATGAATCAATTAATGGGAATTTGTCCTTTATGAATAATAACGGGGTTGTCGAAGGAAATTATTTCGTAGCTACACAATCTCAATATTCGACATATCAATCAACAATAACAAATAGGTTAATAAATATAAATGTTTCTCTGCGAATTACATTTAATTTTAAGTATTGATATTAAACTAAAAGTGCTTTGAATACTATAATATACATTCGTTTTTTTGTTTCTAAAAGTAAACATATGTTTCTTTAGCGAAATAAAAGTCGGATTTTGATAATCAAACGTCTTATTTCTTGCACTTACAGCTTCTTTTCTCTCAATTTGATTACCCTTCTATAAATGATTATTTTTGTAGTTCAATTTTTTATTTATGGAGAATATTTAGCATAAATGCAATTTAAAACACGAACTCATACTTGCGGGGAATTAAGACCTAGTGATATTGGATCTGAAGTTACTTTAAATGGATGGGTAGATACACGACGAGATCTGGGAGGATTGATTTTTATTGATCTTCGCGATCGATTTGGAATTACTCAAATCGTTTTTGAACCCGGTTTTAATTTAGATGCACATACTGCAGCCGGTAATTTGCGGAATGAATTTGTAATTTCAATTGAAGGCAAGGTTAGGCAACGCCCCGAAGGTACTGAAAATTCTGCTCTTCTGACCGGTCAGGTTGATGTTATGGTTAGTAAGCTAGTGATTTTAAATGAAGCTAAGACTCCTCCTTTCCCTATTAAAGATGATGTGGAAACAAGTGAGGATACTAGATTAAAGTATCGTTATTTGGATTTGCGCCGACCGGCAATGCAGAAAAATATTTTAATGCGTCATAAGATGTATCAACTTGTCCGCCGGTATTTTGATGAAAATAATTTTGTTGAAATTGAAACTCCGGTTTTAATGAAAAGTACACCTGAGGGTGCCCGTGACTATCTTGTACCGAGCCGCTTACATAAAGGAAAATTTTATGCGTTGCCTCAGTCGCCTCAGCAATATAAACAGCTTTTAATGGTTTCGGGACTTGATAGATATTTTCAAATTGTAAAATGCTTTCGTGATGAAGACCTCCGCGCTGACCGCCAGCCTGAATTTACTCAAATAGATGTTGAAATGTCTTTTATCGATCAACATAATATTTTTGATATAGTCGAAGGGTTAATGAAAATTCTATTCAAAGAAATTTGGAATAAAGATTTACCTAATATTCCGAAATATACTTTCGACGAAGCTATGGAAAAGTATGGCAGCGATAAGCCAGATTTACGTGTTGATATGCAAATGGTTACCCTTAATCATGTTTTTGAGAATACTTCATTCAAAGTTTTTAACGACAGCATAAAGAATAATGGTATTATTACCGGACTTCTCGCTCCCGGATGCGGTGAGTATACCAGGAATCAGCTTGATGTCTTGACTGACTTTGTCAAAAAGCAAGGTGCCGGCGGATTAATATGGATGCGGGTTAAGGAAAATGACCTTGATGCGCCTATTGCAAAATTTCTTTCAGATGATGAAAAGAAAAATATTATCGGCAGTTTGAAAGCTAAGCCGGGAGATTTACTATTTATCCTTACCGGACCTAAATTAAAAATCCTGAATATAATGGGACAGCTTAGATTAGAAATGGCACGTCGTCTGGATTTAATAAAGCCTGATGCCGAACCCAAGCTTCTTTGGGTTACGGATTTTCCGCTATTTGAATGGGATGAGCAGACAAAAAGATTTTATGCAATGCATCATCCATTTACATCCCCGCGATTAGAAGATGTTGAATTCATGGAAAGCGATCCGGCAAGAGTTAAAGCCCGTGCTTATGATCTTGTATTAAACGGAAGTGAGATTGCAGGCGGAAGCATAAGAATTCATAATGCTGATTTGCAGGCAAAAATGTTCAAAGCGCTCGGAATATCGGACGAAGAAGCCGAACATAAATTCGGATTTTTAATGAATGCATTTAAATTCGGCGCTCCTCCTCACGGCGGAATTGCTTTCGGATTTGACAGGATGGCTATGATTTTTGCAGGTGAAAAATCTATACGTGACGTAATAGCATTTCCTAAAACTGCGAGCGCAGTATCCATTATGGATGATGCTCCTTCTACTGTTGATGAAAATCAATTAAAAGAATTGCATATTAAAATAAGATAGCAGCAATTAAAAATTAAGTTTTGCTTGATTAAATTAATAAGCCAGCTTAATCTATAGAAATGACCTCTTGTTTTATTCTGTTTTTCTTTTTATATCGCAAAAATAAAATTGGGACTATGCAAAGGGCAGTAATAAGCGCAGCTATAAAGAAATCATCATCTACGGCAGATACAAATGATTGTTGGTTTAGATGATAAATAATTAATGCGTTCGCTCTAAGTCCCGATACTGCATTATTTCCGCCCACTGTCTGCTGAGAATATCTTGTTAATCCTAAAAGTATATTTTTTGTAATGGGTGAAAACTGATTTATTGCCTGCCCATATAAAGTACTATGAAAGATAGTTCTATCCGTTAATAGAGTTCCCATGATAGCAACGCCAAAGCTTCCTCCGATTTGCCTTAAAACATTATAAAGACCAGATGCTTGAGCCATTCTTTCTTTTGGAATTTCAGACAATGCAAGAGTGCTTAAAGGAGTAAATATCCACCCCATTCCCAACCCGCGTAAATAAAGCGAAAGCATTATTGAGGAAGTTTCCGAGAACAAAGAAAGAAAATGATTAATAAAAAGGCTTAATGCCAAAAGTAAAATTCCAATGAATGCGGGTATTTTGGGATTAATTTTATCTGCTAGATTGCCTGCGATTGGCGCCATAGTAGCTTGCAGAAATCCAATGGGTAAAAATAGAGATCCGGCTTGAAATGCAGTATAGCCAAGACCGTTTTGTAAATATAGCGGAAGTAGAAAAGTGCTGCCAAACATTCCCATTCCAAAGATAAAAAGGACAATATTTGCCATAGCAAAATTGAAATTTTTCAATAAACTAAGGTCAATCAGCGGATGTTTCGTATTTAACTCGGCAATCATAAATGCTACAAATCCGATAAATGAAATTGTAAAACAAATAACGATGAAAGGCGAAGTCCATCCGCCCGTATTCCATTCGGCATTTCCGTCTGATAGAGCAATAAGAAGAGCGCTAAGGAAAATGGACATTGAAAGGAATCCAATCAAATCGAATGTTCGATTGGTAGCAGTTTTATATTCCCTCTGTATTATAAGTGTCGCAAAAATTCCGATAATACCAATCGGGATATTTACATCAAAGATAGAATGCCAAGCAAAATTATCTATAAGATAGCCGCCTAACGTAGGTCCAAGTGAAACCGAAGCCGCCGCTGCAATAGACCAAAAACCCAAAGCAATTCCCCGCCGCTCGGGCGGAAATTCTCTCATCACTATTGCCATACCAACAGGCATCATTAAACCTGCGCCGATACCTTGGACTACCCGAAAAATTATAAGAGCATTTTCATTCCATGATAACGAGCATAGAAGAGAGCCAAGAGTAAAGAAGCTAAGAGCAGTTGCATAAGTTTTTTTATAACCGAAGTGATCGGCAATCCAGCCAGAAGTCGGAAGCATAACGGCAAAGACGAGGAGATAAGCAGTGGCAACCCATTTTACAGTATCCACTCCGATTCCAAAAGTAGCCATAATTTTTGCAAGCGAAACATCCACTATTGTTGCGTCCATAACAGCCATAAAAGTTCCGATCATTACATTAGCAAGGACCCACCATTTATAGGATGAATGTTCGTGGTGCAATGACGGAATACTGCTCATAACAGAGCTTCTTAATGATTTTTTCTTAATCCCTAACATTTTTTCACCTTTATCTAATCCGGGATCGATAATTTTGAAAAATATCTTAAATATGAATTATCTTTTTTTAATTCCGTTAATAAATAAATTAGCAGCGGTTTTCATTTCCTGCTGCAAGTCGTTGTGTGTTTCTTCGTCCAGGTTTTGTCCCTTTGCCCAGCGCAAAACCCGGTATCTCAACCCTTGAAGAATGTGTAGAAAGATAAGAGCTGTTTCTTCCTTTAAATTGGGGTTGAATTCACCGGCAGTTTTACCTCCATCAATAATTTTATTTAATAATTCAAGTTCAATCTTCTCAAAATCCCGGAACAATTTTTTAAAAACAGGCTTAATATCAAAATAGGTATTGACACTAAGCATCCCAAGATTTATTAATTCGCGAAAAAATTGCATTCTTTGTTCAACAAATTCCTGAAGTTTTTCAGATGCCGGAATTGATTTTGCAAGAATAATTTCAATATTCTTCACGAGTTCATTTTGTTCCAATAAAATAACAGATCCGAATAAATCTTCTTTTGTAGGAAAATAATAATAGAGGGATGCTTTACTCATTTCCACATCGCGGGCAATTTCATCCATTGTAACTTTAGAATAACCGAAATGCGCAAATCTTTTTCTGGCAGCGTTGAGAATATAGTTGCATTTATCTTTTGTAATTTCGACCGGCATTTTTATATTCCTATAAGTTTGACTTATTTGCTTGAATAGTCGAAATATAAAATAATTTCTTTATTTTGTCAATCACAATATTATTTGGATAGAGGAATTGAAGTATTTTTATAGAAATGCCGCGTAATTTTTCATTATTTTAATAATAAATTTATAAATCAGTATTTATTTAAAGGATATTAAAATGGATGTTATTTTAGATTTTTGTGTAGTCCCAATAGGAGTAGGTGTTTCAGTTTCAAAATATGTAGCGGCATGTCAGAAAATTTTAGAAAAATCAGGTTTGAATTATAAGATGCATTCTTATGGAACAAATGTAGAGGGAGATTGGGATAAAGTATTTGCGGCGGTTAAGGAATGTCATGAAATAATTCATGAAATGGGAGCCCCAAGAATCTCAACGACGATAAGGGTAGGAACACGGACTGACCGTCATCAGACTATGGATGATAAAATTAAGAGTGTTGAAGAAAAGTTGTAATTTTTATTTGCTCGGGAAAAACACAAAGTGACCCAAAGCATATTAATAAGCGAATAATATAAATGTTTTATTTATATTTAGTCTAAACTATTTTCCCTATTTTATTCTTTTAAAATAACCTGTCACGGGAATTGCCGGAATAGTTTAAAATTAATGTTCCATAATTATTGCGGATATTATTGGAACTCTTCAAACTATCATTTTATGAAATTCATGCTTAAAAGACTAATTATCTTGAAATGAAAATAAGGAATTTTTAACATGGGTGACTTAAACGGACAAACAATTTTACATTATAAAATCATTGAGCAAATCGGTCAGGGCGGAATGGGCACTGTATATAAAGCTCAGGATACAAAGCTTGATCGGTTTGTAGCTCTAAAATTTCTTCCCTCTCAAATTACCTCAACCCAAGAAGAAAAAGCTCGTTTTGTTCAAGAAGCAAAAGCAGCTTCTGCGATGAATCACCCGAATGTTTGTACTATATATGATATTCAGGAAAATGAAGGACAGATGTTCATTGTTATGGAATTCATTGACGGCGTAACACTTAGGAATAGCAAGCAAAACCTTACTGAAAAAAGAATATTAGACATTGGTGTTCAAGCAGCAGAAGGATTAGCTGCAGCTCATGAGAAAGGGATTGTACACCGTGACATAAAACCTGAGAATATAATGATCCGTAAGGATGGAATAGTTCAGATAATGGATTTCGGACTTGCAAAACTATATTCATCGGATAACGTAAGCAGACTTACAAAAGTAGGTACAACAATGGGGACGCTGGGGTATATGTCTCCTGAGCAAGTGCAGGGTTTAGATGTTGACCATAGAACGGATATTTTTTCTTTAGGAGTTGTACTATACGAATTATTAGCGGGAGAGTCTCCTTTTAAGGGTGTGCATGAAACAGCAATTATGTATGAAATAGTAAATGTAGATCCCCCGCCCATCTCATCTATAAAAGAAGGAATTGACCCGCAGCTTGAAGGTATTATTCTTGAGTGTATAGAAAAGGATAAAGATGAAAGAACTCAATCTGCAAAAGAACTTGCAAAAAATCTTAGAAAGTTTCAACGAGTATCCACAACATCAAGAGCGAGCAAAACTTATAATGCAAATACTCAATCATTCAATTCAAAAACAGCCCAGACAAAATCGGTTAAGCTGACAGAGTCATCTCCGGCAGAGTCTTCACATAGTAAAAATAAAATTTCCGGATTATTTAACAACACAAAGGCATTATGGATACTTTCCGGAACTTTGTTATTAGCTATTATTTTTCTTTTGTATCTAAATTTTATTAATGCAAATAAAAAGCTTCCTACTATTCGTTCATATATATTGCCTCCCGACAGAAACGTTTTTGACAATCAGCAAGGCGGACATATCGCAATTTCGCCAAATGGACTTTACATTGCTTTTGTAGCCACAGATTCAACAAACAAAGATTTGTTATGGATCAGACCAATTAATTCATTGACATCAATTCCGCTCCGGGGGACAGAGGGAGCTTCCTATCCATTCTGGTCGACCGATAGCAAATTTATTGGGTTTTTTGTCCCGGGTAAACTAAAAAAAATAGATGTTAATGGAGGACCGCCGCTGGACATTTGTGATGCTGCTGATGGAAGAGGCGGAACTTGGAATAAAGAAGGTATAATAGTGTTTTCGCCGACCAGTGCCGGCGGTTTATCTAAAGTAAAAGCCGGAGGCGGCACACCCGAGCAAATTATTACACCGGACTCAACAAATAAGCAGCAAAGTTTAAGATGGCCATGCTTCCTGCCGGACGGCAATCACTTTTTATACTCTATAGAAAATACAGCGACCGGCTCCAGCAATAACGACGCTGTTTATTTAGGATCACTTAAAGACGATAAATTAAAGAAAATCATTTTCCATGGTTCAACTAACGTACAATATTCAAGCGGTTTCTTATTTTATGTTAGGCAATCAACTCTTTTAGCTCAAAAATTTGATTTAGGCAGCTTTGAATTAAAAGATGACCCCATTCCTATAATATCAGGAATTCAGTTTTATGATGCACGAATCAAAGGAATTTTTTCCATTTCGAGAACCGGAAGTTTAATATATCAGGGGGGAAATACACAAAAACTGCGGCTTGTTTTCTTCAACAGGCAGGGTGATATAATTTCCGATTACAATGATATCGATCCGGTTTATGGAATTACTTTTTCACCCGACGGCACCAGGATAGCATATGACGGTTACGATGCACAATCCAGAAACTATGATGTTTGGCTTTATGATCTTGCAAGGCATGTTAGTACAAGATTTACTTTTAATAATGCTGTCGATATAGCTCCTCTTTGGTCATCTGACGGTAATTACATTTATTTTGCATCAAACCGCAATAAAAAATTCGAAATATTTCGCAAAAATGTCAATGGGTCAGGTTCAGGTGAACTTGTACTCAGTGAAGATAAAGACATTTATCCAACTGATGTAACCCGCGACGGAAAGTACCTCACATTTTCGCAGGATAATACATCAGGTACAATGTGGGACTTATGGATTTTGCCTTTGACCGGCAATCAAAAGCCATTTCCTGTTCAAAAGACAAAGTATAACGAATGGGCTGGATCGTTTTCTCCTAATTCAAAATGGATTGCATATCAATCTGACGAATCAGGAATTTATGAAATTTATGTAAAAGCCATCAACGGGCAGGGAGGAAAGTGGCAGGTTTCACGTCAGGGAGGAACAACAGCAGTTTGGAATCCCAACGGAAAGGAAATATTATATTATAATAACAACAAGTTATATTCAACCGAAATAATTGATAAGGGAGATATGCTGGATATTGGTTCAACCCAGCAGATTATAGACGGAAGTACCCGCGGAACTGCAAGTTTTTATGGGATTTCGCCTGACGGAAGTAAATATGCTTTTAATGTTAAAACAGACTCCAAAAATAATGTTCCAATAACTTTGGTAGTTAATCTTAAGGACGAATTAAATAAAAAGTGATATTTATTATTTAGGAGGATGTTCTTTCTTCTGAAATTTTAAACAATCTTTACCGGAGATAGCGCATACTTCCATCGACGGCATTTTTTTGTTTGTCAACAAAATGGTTTTAATTTATAACAATGAGGGGGAAAACATTCCCCCACCATTTTTAATTATTTTTAAAAGCCTTCAAACCCGAAAAGTTGCAATTTTTCCCTAATTCTTCTTCAATTCTAATAAGCTGATTAAATTTTGAAATACGCTCACTTCGGCAGCCGCTTCCTGTTTTTAAGTGACCTGCATTTGTTGCAACAGTTAGGTCTGCTATCGTTGTGTCCTCTGTTTCGCCGCTACGGTGTGAGATGAAGTAATTGTATTTATTTTTCTTCGCAAGATTAATTGTCTCTAATGTTTCAGTTACTGTTCCAATTTGATTCAGTTTTATGAGAATTGAATTTCCGATACCTTTTTCAATACCTTTTTTAAATATTTCAGGATTAGTACAAAAAATATCATCCCCTACTAGTTCGACTTTATTTCCTAACTCGTTTGTGAGATTTCTCCAACCATCCCAATCATTTTCAGCCATACCGTCTTCCAATAAAATAATAGGATATTTGGCGATCCATTTTTGCCATATTCCAATCATTTCATTAGGAGATGCAAGATGCTGATCGGATTTAAAAAATCTGTATTTACCGTCTTCCCACATCTCGCTCGATGCTGGGTCAAGACAAATTGAAACATCCTTGCCGGGCTTGTATCCCGCTTTTTCTATCGCTTCTATAATGACCTCAACAGCTTCTTCGTTAGATTTTAAATTAGGTGCAAAACCGCCTTCATCTCCAACTCCAGTAGAATAGCCTTTGCCCTTTAAAATTGTTTTTAATGTGTGAAAGACTTCAACTCCTATCCTTATTGATTCTTTAAATAATGAAGCGTTGTGCGGCGCAATCATAAATTCCTGGAAATCGACATTGTTATCGGCATGTTTTCCACCGTTGATTACATTCATGCAAGGCACAGGCATAATATACCTGCTTTTATTATTAAGGTATTTGTAAAGCGGAATACCTTCTTTTAATGCTGCTGCTCGTGCAAAAGCAATTGATACACCGAGAATAGCATTAGCACCAAGCTTTGATTTGTTAGGCGTACCATCGAGCTTAATCATTGCATAATCTAACTCTTTTTGAGACTCAAATTGTTTGCCCACTATAGCATTTGCTATTGTATTACTAACGTTCTCAACAGCTTTCAGAACGCCTTTGCCTTTATATCTGGTATTATCGCCGTCTCTTAATTCAACTGCCTCACGTTCACCCGTACTTGCGCCGGACGGAACTATGGCTCTTCCAAAAATTTTGTTCCCAAGTGTAATGTCAACTTCTATTGTGGGATTTCCACGAGAGTCTAATATTTCTCTCCCGATCACTTTTGTTACTTTCATATTATTTCCTTTTATTTTATTTTTAGTTTAATTAATCAAGATTAATTATTTTAAGATACAATTTTAGTTCTCACTATTTTTTTCTATCAAAATATCATCTCCCTTTTTTAACCGCGGATATTTAGGATTTGTTAAATCTCTAATGTCCTGTGTATAAATTACCCTGACGTCTAAATTTTTATCAAGCTCCGGGAATTGCAGCTTAATATTTGCATTT
>JAJYOQ010000002.1:0-22064 GCA_021796135.1 Bacteroidota bacterium | reverse complement strand
GTGAAAAATATATTTTCCCGCATACACCGCACCTAAATTGAGTACCGCTAAGATATTCAATAGAGAATGGAATTTTATTTTTCAATCTGAATTTCACAGTCATTTTTAATGCTGCCATTTTTTTCCTCAACTTCTTTTCTTGAACTTCCCATCAAAGACGCATAAGTCTTTGGCTGAAAACTTAAGCCCAATCATCTTTTCCTACTTGATGGACACCCATAAATAAAAGTACAATTGTACCGATTAAAAGAGTTATTCCCGAGACCGCAAAACCTATTGTTGGAGAGAATGCCGTCCACAAAAATCCGATCAGTATACTTGCAACAAAATCTCCTACGCCGTTTACACTGCCAAGCACACCCATCCCGATTCCTCTCCTTTCGCTTTCGATATGATCTGCTGTTATTGTGCTTTCGAGAGTGTCTTCTGCGGCGATATATATTCCGGCTAAAGCAAAAAGTGTGAATAGGTAAATTAAGTTTGTGATGTTAAAAATAAATGCAAACATAAATCCGGTAATAGCTATTACTGCAATAAAGTAGCCTCCGGCTAAAAGGTTTACTCTATTCATTTTATCACTTAATGCGCCTATCGGATAAGAAGCTGCGGCATATATTATATTTCTTAAAACGTACATTATGCCCGCCAATTGAGCAGCTTTAACAATACCGTAGTGTGGTGTAAGTAAAGTTGTTGCCGCAAGGATTAGGAATGTTGGGGCAAAATCTCCCATTCCAAAAATTCCAACGCCAATCAAATATTTCTTGAAAGATATAGGCAGTTCTTTAATTGTAACCCAAAACTTTAAATCGTGTTTTTTATTTTTGCGTTCATCGGTTACAAGTAATGAAAAACTTAAGACGGCAAGAATGCCAGGAATAAGAGTTATCAGAAAAATATTACGGAAGGGTTTTGAAGGATTATAAATTGATAAAGGCTGCCAGAATTCCAACAATATTATCCCGATTACTGGTCCGACAATAGCGCCTAATGTATCTCCGGCTCTATGAAAGCCAAAGGCTTTTCCTCTTACTGCCGGATCGACTGAATCCGCCAGCATTGCATCTCTAATAGGTCCCCGAAAACCTCGGCCAATCCATGCAGTTAGTCTGCCAAGAAAAACAAGGTGCCACGTTGAAGCAAATGCAAAAAGTGCTTTCGAAATTCCAGTTATAAAATATCCACCCGAAGCTAATAATTTTCTTTTACCTATTTTATCTGAGATCCATCCAGCCCACAGCTTAATAAAACTTGATGCGGCATCCGAAACTCCTTCAATAATTCCAAGCGCCGAAGGTGGTGCACCGATTACTGATAAAAATCCCGGCAGCACCGTTGTTGCCATCTCATGGCTTGCATCAGAAAAAAAACTGGTTAAGCCCATACCGACAACACTTTTATTCAACCATTTGTTGCTTTTTTCTTTAGATTCTATTTTAGATTCATCTTTTGTTTTCACTTCATCGCTCATGATAGCTCCGGTTTTTGTTTTGAAATAATGTTTATATAATTGCCCACCCAAATAGAAATTGCGGAAGCAAGTATTACATCGCTTAACCAATGTTGATCGTGATAAATCCTTCCGATTGCCGTAAGCACTGCAAGTAAGTACCAGAATATTTTCCATAATTTATTTTGAAATATTCCGGCAATTATAACAGAGAAAGCAAACGCTACAGCAACATCGCCGGAAGGAAAAGAAAGATGATCGTTTGGCCCAAGCGTAAAGAATACAAATGATGAACTTCCATGCTCAGTGTAAGGTCGCCATCTGCCGAAAATTGATTTAATTATGGTAACAATTATTCCCGATAAAATGAAAGCTTCAAATATTTTCCATCCGATAACCCGATAATTATTTTTAACTAAAAACAGTCCGCCGAAATAAAAAATTAAGAAAGAATAAATTGTTAGCGGCGGCTTTCCATACCAATGCGCAAAAGAGAATATTTGATCGAAAAGATTATTATGAATCGTCTTAATATATTCCCTAACATATTCGTCAAGGAAAAAACATACCGTTAATACAGCTAATAAAATTAAAAAATAATTTATCTGATCAATATCCCAATTAAATGGCGATGAAATTAATGAGACGAAATCATTCTTTAATTTTACAAGATCTGATTTTATCATTTTCGGTTTTGTTGTATATATCAAAAAGTCTTTCCTTTTCCTTGTTGTGGTACTGATTGTAATTTTTCTAATATTTCCTTTGCCTCATCAAGACGATAAAGTTCATTCTCAAAGATTTTCATTAGTTGTTCGGGCGTAAAATTATCTTCTGGTTTAAGCCATTCAAAAAAATTTCTCATATAGTTTTTACCCATTTCATAAGTCTCTTTTTTTATATCCGGGGAAGGGAAAAGCACATAACGCTCTTCCGCATTTATTGTATATTTAATTTCATCAATCAAATTAAGCAGGCTTTCTTTTATTTCAGGCAAATGTAGTATTAAGCTTTCTCCAGACCATAAGTCCACCTCAAAATTAAGCATGCTCAGTTGAAGAATAGCTTTCGTATCTTTACGCTTGTCTGCAACTTCTGTAATAATATTTATTACTAGGTTTAGTTTACCTTTAATTAAGTTATAAAGGTTTTTCATAAAAATTTCCAAACCTATCATCAACCTTTCTTAATAACCAGAAAATACCTGTAAACAGTTATAAAGCGTGCGTTTTCCTTCCGGCAAACTTTTCAATCATAGTATTTATAAGCGATCTTTTTCCCCGATCAATTTCATAAAAAGATTTAAACTGCAACATATATTCAAATTCTGACTGCATTCTTTTTATTTGTTCAATATGAATTTTCTTCAGCCATTTTTTAATGTCTTCATTATCGCAGATTGAAATTACTTGATTGAAATGATCAAAACATAAACCCGTTGTATCACAAAATATTTGCTTAAATGAAACATCCTTTAATAATTCATATTGTGCCTCTATAATTGTATGTTCAAACTTGTCCACTTGTTTACAAAGCCTGCATTTTATTTCAAATCTCTCTTGACTATAGCTTTCACTTTCGATAAGTGCTTTTAGCAATTTTATATTAGTAAGTCCGCTAGCAATTTTTTTGAATTGCCTGAAATGGAAATCGCAAAAGCCGCCTTCCTTCGCAACTTCTTTTCTTATATTTTCATTGTTGTGAATTTCATATTGAATCTTAGACAATAGATCAAATTCATAATCCATTATTGCATTGCAAACAGGGCATCCGGCTTTGCTGTTAAGTAAACCAGTTGTGGGTTTTATATTTTTCAGGATTATATTTTTATAATCATTATTCATATGTGCGTACAAAAAGGCTCCAATCACTCCGTCCCCAATGATTTCTGGGCAGAAGAGTAGGAGTTATTAATTCTCTTTGTTAAGAAATTCTTTAGGTGAACTCCGTCGCCGTTTTTTTATTTAATTGCAAAAATAACTGCCTAGTACTACACAATGGATTCAATGACTTTTATTATCTGCGACTACATATTTAATTATTTCAGCTTTTTCCATAGTAATCAGTCCACCACAGTTTGCTTCTTCAAAGATATCATGAAGGATTGGCAGAAATTTTTCAATTTTTTCCTGTTCATCCACAAGCTCTATTATCATAGGCATATCCTCAGAGAGTCTTAGAATCTTTGCAGTGTGGATTCTGCTTGTGCCACCGAAACCCATTATTCCCTTAAACACAGTTGCACCTGCCAAATGAAATTTCCTGGCTTCCAGTACTATCCTTTCATATACCGGAATATGGTGGAGAATATCTGTTTCACCTATGAAAATTCTCACGAGTTTTGCTTCGCCTTTTAGTTCCATTTTATACTCCGCTTAATAGTTTTGAAATTTTATATGCTAAAAACAATGCGAGAAGTGTAAGTAAAACATTAGCAAGAATATTAATTCCTGCGAAAAAGAATTCTTTGTCTTTTAGCAAATTAATTGTTTCGTAAGAAAACGTTGAGAATGTTGTTAAACCACCGCAAAATCCGGTAGTAAGAAAAATTCTCATTTCAACACTTATCAATTCGTTATCATTTAGGTAATACATAAACATTCCGATTAAAAAGCTGCCAAGCAAATTAACTGAAAGGGTGCCGTAGGGAAAATCTGCCGGCAAAGTTTTAGAAGCATAACCGGACATCCAATAGCGAAGCATTCCACCAAAGCCTGCGCCCACAAATACTACAATATAATTTTGCAAATCACAATTCCTATATATTTTTAAAATTGTATTTATAATTGGTAGGAGTTATTAGACCGAAGGATATTCGGACGGTTATTAGCGAACCCCATCGCTATTACAAATATATTAAATCCAATAAAAATTAAAAACTATTTTCTTTTTTGCTTAATAAATTTTCCTTTCTTTTATACCGCTATTTTGTTTCCTTGTGCTCTCCACCATTATTAGTTTAAACTGGCGCTTTACTTGATTGAAAATATCCTGTCGTATAAATCGCGTCCGTAACTGGTTTGCAAGGGTTCTCCTTCGACTATCCGGAAAGTCCTCTTTCCATCTTCCAGCCGTTCAGCGCGTAAGAAAACTGTGTTCTTCATTTTTTTTTCATAGAGGTTATGTGCAAATTCATATTGATGTGTTACAAATACAACCTTAATTCCGCTTTCGACTAAAGCATTCGTTATCTGGGTTGCTATTTCCGAGCCTTCAATTTCATTTGTAGCAGCAAACGACTCATTTAATAGCATCATAGATTTGGGTATTAACTTGTCCACGATTATACTCATCCTGTTAAGTTCTTCATCAAGTTTCCCACTTTCCATAGAAATATCTTCTTCACGCTTGAAATGTGTCGCAATACCTTTGCAAACCTCAGCAGAGAAAGTTTCTGCTGGCACAAACATGCCTGCTTGCATCATCAACTGGGCAAGACCGAGGCTCCTTATAAAGGTCGATTTGCCTCCTGTATTAGCACCGGTAATTATAAAAAGATCTTTATTCTCTGTGTTTAGATCATTTCCAATGACCTTTCTTCCGGCGCTTATAGCCAAACAAACATCATATAATCCGATAAACGACATTTTTCTTTCGCCAGCGATAATGGGGACAGGAAAGCATGTTGGCTCTTGTATAGCAGAAAGATGCGAGTGTAAATTTAAGCACCCTATATAAAATGCTAATTCTGTCCGTAGAGCTTGAAAGAAACTTAAAATATGATCGGCTGATTGTGCAAGTGCATTCGCAACTATATTTATTCCTTGGTTTCGCAATTCCGACAATGCCCTGGTTCCTGCTTCATCCCTGGGACTTACCTGATATGTATAACCGGGTAGTTTTTTTGATATGAGTCGTTCAAACCAATTTCTTTTATCTTCGTAAGGTTTGTTAAGAATGTAATTAGAACCTTTATTTCCTTTCCCCAATTCTGCACTTATAAGGACTCCATCACTAAATTTTATTTGTCTCAAATGTTCATCGATGCTTGATAAATATTCATCGCTGAGTTCCAATCTGAGCATTCGAAACATTCTTTTGAATCCTTCCGAATTAAAGGCTTCCGCATTCTGGTCTGCAATATTCCGCAACTTTCTTAACATCTCTTCAAACATCTGAAGTTTGTCTCCAGATTCGTGAAGTATACTTGAAGGAGAGCTAAAAAGTCCCCACCAATGACCATTCTTCTCTTTTTCAATTGCTTCAATCATTAGCTTGTATATCTCCCTTACAGTTGACTCATGCATTATGCAGTCATGTAAAACCTGTTGGCGATACAGGAGAGTTCTTTTATCAGTAACACTTGCAAGCACACCAACTTTTGCCACTTCATATAAAAAATTATCTCCGCTTGCCATAGTGTTAAGCAAAATGTCCAATCCCAAATCTTGTGTCAATACCTTTTCATTCCATGGCAAAAACTGTTTAAGACTAAGTCTTTCATCAGTTTCAAATGCTCGCGGCTTGTTTTCCCTTTGCATTAGAATCTGTTTCGTATCGAAGTCGTGGTCTTTAAACATCAGATATGCTTTCATGATTTTATACGTTCCTTTATATGGCGGTAAGTAAGCTGGTATTTTTCTGCGATTGCCAAAGCAAAAGCTAATCCGTCTGCCGGTCTTCTGATAACTTTGAATGTTCGTAATGCCGGGTTCCCCGGTACAATCGTGCTGGTCATAGAAATGGTTTGTTCACTGAACGCTGCCAGTTCATCTATGAATGTTACCCAAACACAAAGTAAATCGTGCTTTAAAATCTCTTCCATTATTTTTGTACTTAAATAACTTACGTCTTGCAAAGTAGTGGAGTTAAAAATTTCATTCATAATAATGACAGTGCGTGATGTTGCATGATCAAGGATGTAGTGAACTCTTACCAGGTCATCTTCGAGTTTGCCGCGAAGATTTTCAACCTTTTCTGCTCGTTCAAATTGAGTGAAAATTTGGTCGAAGAAAAAGAGTTGCGCTTCTCGCCCCGGGACCGCGCAACCAATACTTGAAAGATAATGAAGCTGCCCAAATGTGCGGGCGAAAGTTGTCTTTCCTCCCTGGTTTGGACCTGTTACGACTATAATTCGTTCTTTGTCTTTCAAATAGAAGTCATTACAAACTATTTGCCCTTTGTTTTCACTTAGTTTTTGAGCTAATGCTAAATCGAACCCCTCAAAATTATAAACTTCTTTAGATGTATCGGAAATTTTGGGATAGCAAAATTGTAACTTGTCTTCTGTAAGGCGGATCCCATTATCTTTAATATTTTTAATATGTTCTACATATGCAATATAAAAATGAATTTCTCTGTCAAAGATCGCAATAATTTCATTTATAAAACCTGCTTGTCCAGTTGGCAATTTTGCATAACGGACGTAAAAATTATCTAATTTTAAAAACAAAGCGGAATTTAGTTTTGCGACAAAGTCTAGTATCTGAGCTTCAATATGGTTCATGTCATCCGATGAAGATTTATAAGCAACTTTATAGTTTTTCACCGCTCCTTGCTTAAACTTTTCAAACGTCGTCTCTATTTCAGCGCTGTAATCAATACCCGGCTCATGATTTTGAACAGTAAAAGAATTGTCTTGAATGATTATTCGATACCTTACTTTTGATAGCTCTATTTTAAGATCGTTGATTTCGTTCTCAAGTGAAATAAACTGCTTATCAGCGGTGTAATTTTTTAAGTATTCGCTAAAGTCAATAAAGCCGCATGATTTCAACGATACAGAGGATAAATAATTTGCAATTTTTCTAACTAAACTACAATAATGTTCCGCTGCATAAAGTATCCAAATATTTTTTTGATTTTGATAGTACAACTTTTCCACTAGCTTAATATAATTGCGTACTTCACTCATCTCTTCTGAAAATAATTTTAAGCTTTCATAAAGCGGCAAATTTTCTAGTTCCTTGAAAACCTCATGGCGATAATGTATTGCATCAATATTACTTAATGGGAAATAAAAGAAATTCTTCAGATCATATTCTGCCCACTTCGCGGTAATGGCATCCACTATTTGATCCAAATTTAAATCAACAAAAAAAGGCGGGGTATCTGCATTATTTGCATTTATGCGATCTGAAGGTTCATTAAAAAGAATGCTTTGGAAACTCATACAAAATCCATTAAATGGTAACAATTAAATATTTAAAATCGGATTTATAATTGGTAGGAGTTATTAGACCGAAGGATATTCGGACAGTTATAAGCGAACGCCATCGCTTTTACAAATATATTAAAATTTTAAGATTATCAAAATCACTTTAGTCACATTGTATTTATATTTGTATCCTTCATTTTGTAAATATTTTAATTTTTATAATTGGACTAAAAAATGACGAGAAACAAACACTTCCTTTATCTAATTACATTTTTCTTTTTTTATACAGCTCTTTTGTTTCCGCAAAAACATGATTCTTCAGCAAACCAGCCGAACATAAAAATTAAGCTCGAAAACTTATCACTGCTTAAGGATAAAATCATTCAATACCATTCTTCCGGTCAGTATGATAAAGATATGCAAATTATTTGCCGCAATGCTTGGTTCAAACTTAAAAGAATAAAGCCGGATTCAAATTCCACAGTTGTTTTTGATGTTGATGAAACTTCTTTATCAAATTATTCATTTCTAAAAACAATGGATTTTGGATACATTCCATTTTTATGGGATAAATGGATTGACAGCGCAAAAGCCTCAGCTATAAAACCCGTTAAAGCGCTTTATGATTCTATTATAACTAAGGGTTTTAAAGTTGTCTTTATTTCCGGAAGACGGGATTATCAATTTACAGCCACAGTAAAAAATTTGAAAGAGCAAGGCTTCACAATCTTTGATACTCTGATAACAAAAAACAAAAATGACCTTTCCTCTACAACATCTTTTTTCAAAGAAAATAAAAGAATTGCTTTAACTAAGAAAGGTCGCCATATAATTTGTTCTATAGGTGACCAATTCAGCGATATGTATGGTAAATATACCGGCTTAAAAGTTAAGCTGATTGATTATATGTACTTTATTAAATAATCTTTTTTTTTAATCTAATAATGTGCAATAAATTTTAAGGTTTTATATTTTATTTGCTTTTAATAATCTTAAAATATATTTTTGTTCAAAGCGATGGAGTTCGCTTTTTATCCCGAAATTTTAGGGGATAATTCCGCTTCGGCGGGGAACCGCCTTTCTCATAGGCTGATAACTCCTACCATTTTTAGGTTGGAGTTATTCATTTCTTAGAATACCTCCCAAAACTATAGGCAAGAATTAAATAGAGATAAATTATATGCTTTTTTCGCTAAGTGTATTACAACTGCTCTATATAGCTCTTTTAGCACCCTTAACCATCGGCATAATACGCAAGCTTGAAGAAATTGTCGAATCTAAAAAGGGTCCGAGTATTTTCCAGGAATATTTCGACTTAAGAAAGTCATTTCGTAAAGAAACGCTCGTGCCCCAAGCGGCTTCACCGTTTTTCATTGCCGCTCCTTACATTATTTTTTCACTTTATTTATTACTTACTCTTGTTCTGCCTATCATCACTGCTTTCCCGCTTACATTTGGTCCTGTAGTTGATTTTGTAGGCGGAGGATTAATCTTTGGGGCAGCCGCTACCATAAAAAAAATTGCTGCTATCGACAGCAGGAGTAACTATGCCCATCTCGGTACATCAAGGGCGTCAACTATCGGCGCACTTTCCGAACCGATTATATTAATTATTTTCATAATGTTTGGAGTTATTACTAACACTAACAATCCTTATGTAATTAATAATGTATTACAAACTTCTACAAACTGGTATTTTTCACTTATTCATTGGTTCGCTACTTTTGCTTTTTTTATGGTCTTAATTGTAGAGACTGGCAAACTTCCGATTGAATCTCATTCACTAGGTGAACTTGGAATGATTGACCAGGCGATGGAAATGGAATACTCCGGAAAAGAACTTGCAATCTACAAATGGGGCGGTTATATGAAGCATTTTCTTTTGATGAATGTCTTTATGAACGTGTATGCTTTTCCCTACTATGTGCCTATGCAGCCTAATCTTCAAGATATTTTTATTTATATGATTATCAATTACTTAAAAATAATTTTGCTAGCTGTACTTTTTGTAATAATTCAAGAAACATTTTCCAAGTACAGACTATTTAAAATTTTTGATTTTGTTGCGGTAGCGCTTGTACTTGCATTTTTAGCGGCGCTTGTATTTTACACAACCGGAGGTAATGTTTAATGAGCCATTTAGATAACGCTTTTTTGCTCGTAGGCTTTCTTGAAATTGCTATGGTAATATTCATGCAGTGGGAAGTTTATATTACAAACATCATAAAAACTTTCTCAATCAGTTCTTATTTAATTGCGTTGCTCTTTTTGATAGTTGGATTTATAAACAAAGAAAATTATATATTGATTCTTGCCGCATTAACCGCATTGACAAGAGGCTGGCTTATTCCATTTTATCTTCGTCGAATTTTAAGAAAAGATAAATGGCGCGCAAGGGAAACAAGTCCATTGGTCGGTGTTTCAAGTTCAATTCTTATTTCATTGTTAATTGCCGTAATGGGATATTTATTATACAGCCTTACTCTTTCAAATTATATCAATTCTAACCTTGGGCCTATTCCAGTTGCGCTTATGATGCAAGGAATGTTTTTAATTATCTCAAGAAGCAGCACGTTCACACAGTTAATCGGTTACTTAGTTATGGAAAATGCAATGTATATGTTTGGTTATATCTTTCCGGAATTGCCGTTTATAGTTGAAGCCGGTATTGTGCTCGACCTTCTTGGTGTTGTAATGATTTCCGGCGCAATAATCAGGTTAAGAGAAGACGTAATTAAAAACGGTTCTGAAGAATATACAGAATTAAAAGGATGAACCATATGGAATATATTTATCTTCTGCCGGTTGTATTTTCAGCCTTGGGAAGCTTGTTGTGTATTCTTCCTTTTTTAAGGTTTGAAGAAGACATTTCCGTTATAATTGCAATAGGCGCTTTAGCCTCTTCTATATATATTCTATTTCTTCCAAACTATACAACCGATTTCTTTTACATTGACGGTTTATCTAAAATTTTTCTCGTGATGACAAGCGCCATCTATTTAGCCTCTGTAATCTTTTCTATTTATTATATCGGACATATACAAAACAAATTATTCCAATCTAATTTTTATTTCTTCCTTCTTAATACTTTTGTCTTTACCATGCTTTTTACTGTAATCTTAAATAACCTTGGTCTGATTTGGGTTGCCGTTGAAGCTACTACGGTAACAAGCGCGCTGCTGATATCTACCGAGAATGATGAAGCTACTATTGAAGCAACCTGGAGATATGTTATAATTGTTTCTGCCGGTTTAATAATTTCTTTAATTGCTGTAATCTTTATTTATTCGTCGTTTCATACTCTTTCTTTTGCCGACTTGTTGAAGATTCATTTCAACTTGCCAGCCAGGCAAGCAGGCGCAAAAATAGCCTACTTCGGTGCGGTTTTAGGAATAATAGGCTTCGGTACAAAAGCCGGAATTTTCCCGATGCACACATGGCTGCCGGATGCACACGGGAAAGCTCCTGCTCCTATCAGCGCTGTTTTCTCCGCTGTTTTATTGCCCGTAGCTCTATTTGCTATTGAAAGAATTCTTCAAGTTGTTCCGGACAACGGCGTAAGAATGTTTGCCTTTACTTTAGGACTGCTCAGCATTGCGCTCGCCGCTTTTATGTCGTTCAATCAAGTTTATTATAAAAGAATGTTCGCTTACTCATCAATTGATAATATGGGAATTGCATTGATCGGATTATCTCTCGGCGGATACGCTTTTGTCGGAAGCGTATTAATTATTCTTGCACATGCTTTTGCAAAATCGGCAACGTTCTTTTTAACCGGGAATGTTTTAATAAATTATGAGAGCTGGAAAATCGCTGAGGTTAAAGGCATTTCTAAAACTCTGCCGGCAACCGGCTATTCATTATTCTTCGGTTCGCTTGCTGTTACCGGCACTCCGCCTTTCGGAACTTTTCTTGGCGAGCTTTTAATTTTAATTTCAATTTTTAATACCTATGGCGTAATGATTACCCTGTTAACCGGTTTATTCCTTGCAATGGCATTTATCGGAATAAATTATCAAACTTTGAGAATGGTTTTCTCTGAGCCTAACATTGGAAAGAGAAAAGATAATTATATCGTCATTATCCCGATAATAAATCTTCTGCTTGCATTAGCCGTTACGTTTGCATCTCCATTAATCTATAACATATTATTTAATAGAGTGTGGAAATGAAAAGGCTATTTGGAATTTTAGAAAATAGACTTCTTCTTTTCGACGGGAAAGATTTTACGATAGAAGCACATCACAAGCCAGACCTGGCAGCCGGACAAGCAAGTTCTTATCCTATTTACGATATCATAAAAAGCAGAAACTCCATAATCGGCAAAAGCGAATATTTGGGCGAAGGTGTTTTTGTTTTCAGATATGGTCCGGTAACTTCATGGGTTATAGAGCCGGGAGTTTTCCACATTTATACCTACGGTGAAAGAATTCTCGGAATTAATATTGATGTTTCTTACAAAGCCCGAAATATAGAAAAAAAGTTAATTGGATTAAGCCCTTTGCAAGCCATTTTTTTAGTAGAATCAGTCTGCGGCAATTTTACCTTTTCGCATTCTTTAGCTTTCACAAATTCAATTGAAAAAATTTTAGGGATTGAATTAAATCCGATTATAAAGAGTTATAAAATTATCGCTCTTGAACTAGAAAGAATTTACAATCACTTATATGTTTTCAGCCAGCTTGCAAATGCAGCTGCCCAGAAAGTTTTAACAAGTCATGTACAATTTCTTTTTGAAGAATCTTTAAGAACGAATTTGCTTTTTTCCCGCCAGCCTTACGGAAAGGCAGGTTCAAGATATTTAAAAGGTATAAACAGTGTCGGCAAACTGAATTCTTATCCGGATAAAAATACTTTGAACATCGTGAATGATAGAGTGAATAATATAAATAAGGAATTAACAAGTCTCTATGCAAGAACTCTTGAGAGTAAAAATTTTCTCGACAGGCTTCATGAAACATCAAAGATAACCGGAGATTACGCTCTAAACAATTCTTTATCCGGTCCTTCTTTAAGGGCTTGCGGAATAAAAGAAGATTTAAGAAACTCGGATAAGTTTTATGAGGATCTTAATATTCCGACTATTGCTTTCGGCGATTCTCTGGCAAGGTTGGAAGTAAGAATAGAAGAAATTTTTGTATCTATAAAAATCATTAACGATAGAATTGATTTTATTGACAAAGTCAAAAATTTAATCCTTTTTGAAGAATCAAATTGCTCTCTTGAAAATATAACCGGAAATGCAATAGGCGCGGTTGAATCGCCAAGCGGAATTATTGCTTATTATACCGAATTGGAGAACGGCAAAATCAAATACATTTACACATCAACGCCATCTTTGTTCGGACTAAATGCGATAAAGGATTCTTTACCCGGAATGATTTTTACAGATTTCCCGTTTTCGGTTGATTCGTTTGGAAGCTTTTTTGCAGATGCGGCGAGATAAGGAGAAATAATTTATGAATAACTGGTGGGTACCATACGGACTTAAAAAAAGATTAACAGAAAAGAAATTATATCAAACAAATATTGATGTAAATCGGTTAGAAGATATTTTCAAAACTTCTCTTCATATTTACATTATTGATGTCGGATGTTCAAACGACTTATGTTTCGAAATACGAGCCTTGCAAGCTCCGCAATATAATATTCATAGGTTCGGAATTTTCTTTGCTGATACTCCGCGCCATGCCGATATTCTAATTGTTCTTGGTCCCGCAACAGAAAAAATGATTGAACCATTGAAGGAAACAATAAACCAACTGCCAAGACCTTTTGGCGTAATTCTAATTGAATCTGGTAATTTCACTTCCAAAGTAAATATAAATGATATAATCGGTGAAAATCTTTTAGTCGAAATAAAAAACTATGAAAACCCGGGACAAATAATATCAGTTCTATTAAAGCTAATGGGAAAAGGAAGCGGCAAATGAATTACTTATATATTGCGTTAGGTTTTTTCGTCTTAGGATTCATCTTAACTTTTTCAAGGAGACTGAGTTACTTTGCTTCATTCATCGGCTCTATATATGTATTTATTGCTGGTATTTCTTCTCTAAATAATCCGCAAGTCTCCCCCGTTTATTTTCTGATCCCTAATATTTCCATAGGGCTCAATGTAGATCGAACTACAAGCTTATTTTTCATTGTTTCATCAATTTCTTTTGCGGCATTAGCCTTTTACTCAATAGATTTCGGTAGGCTCTTTAGCAAGAAGATGGGAGCGTTCTTTAATCTCACTTTATTCGGAATGGTGCTGGTAATGTCTGCCGCCGATTCAATTTTATTTTTGATTGGCTGGGAAATTATGACTATCGCTCTAACTTTCCAGATTCTCGAAAGGCGCGACTCGATGATAAACGCATTTCAGTTTCTTGCATTCGGCGAAGCGTCCACAATGTTTTTACTTCTTGGATTTGCCGCACTTTATTTTGCAAACGATTCTTTTTCATTGCTAAATGCCGCCCATTCAAGTGCATTATTCCTTGTTTTAACCACGCTTGGATTCATAATTAAGATGGATATTTTCCCATTCCATACTTGGATTATCGGAGCTTATTCTAAAGCGCCTTCTCACACAGCAGCATTGCTAAGCGCTCCTTTAACTTTAATGGGTGTTTACGGTTTAGTAAGAGTCCTTTCGCTTTCAAACTACACAAAGTGGTGGGGAATAATGGTTCTTGTATTGGGAGCCGTTTCGGCTTTCTGGGGTGCAATGTTTTCATCTGCCGAAAGAAGCGTAAAAAAACTCCCGGCTTATTCTACTGTTGAAAATAATGGAATGATTCTTACTGCTTTGGGCTTGAGCGCTATCGCGGCTTTTTATTCGACAAACAAAGGAGTAGAAACACTTGCTGACTTTGCGTTCCTTGCAGCCTTGTTCATTGCATTTTCTCATACGATTGCAAAGACACTTTTATTCATATCGGTCGGGCACGCAAAAGAAGCATTGCAAAAAGAAGATATCGATTTAGTGCGCGGCATTTGGCGGAACGTAGGCAAGCTTCCTGCATTGGGAATATTAACTTCAGGATTATCATTCAGCGCTTTTCCGCCTACTATTGGCTTTGTTGGCGAATGGATGATTCTTGAAGCTCTCTTCCAATCTTATAAATTTTTGAATAATGTGGATAGAATTATCGCTGCTTTCGCCGGTATTATGGTTGCACTAGCAATCGGTCTTGCTACATTCGCGATGATAAAACTTATCGGTTATACTGCGCTTGGTCCCGACCATGGAGAAAAGGCGCATAAATTCCCGTCAAGCGCAATGAAAATTTCGGAAATTTTTCTCATTTTTTTATTGTTCTTAGGAGGAATTTTTTCTCCGTACTTAATTCAGCTTCTCGGCTATGGAAAATTCTTAAGCGGACTCTTATCTGTTCCCGATCCTTTACTGATTGTTTCTGCACAGCCTATTTTCGGGGTAATTTCACCTACAATTCTTACACTGGTAGTTTTGACTTTATTAATTATTCCTGTTTTGTTTTATATCTTCGGTAAAAAGAAAATCAGAAAAGTAGATGCATGGAACGGTGCGCTTCCTTTAAGTGAAGATGAATACTATACTGTCCCAGCTTATTCTTTTATACTTGAATATATTTTAAGAAGCGTCTATCTCATGAAAGAAAAAAAAGAAGGTTATATAGCCGAAGTTCAAAATAAAGATGTAGCGGAATATTTATATGAATTCATCGGGAACACAGTCGATAAAATTAGCGGCATGGTGGGTAGAATAATAATGAACGGTAGAATATCACTTTACATTTTGTATATCTTCATAATATTTATCTTGGTTTTTTTCTTCATATAGAAATAGATTTAGCGATGGAGTTCGCTTTTATTCCTTTCTCTTAGGAATTGATAACCCCTACTTTAATTAAAAACATTCTAAACACTGGTAGAAGTATATTAATTCACCCTTTATAGAGGAACACATTGCTATGGAAAACAATAAGTATAAAACATTGGTAGAAGAATTATTGGAATTAGCAGGAATTTATGTTAGCGGCAATAATTCTTATGATATCCAAGTGCTTGATGAAAGATTTTACAAACGCGTAATTTCCGAAGTGGAATTAGGTCTTGGCGAATCGTTCATGGATAACTGGTGGACGGTAGAAAAACTTGACGAAATGATTTTCAAAATATTACGCTCCAACCTTGATAATAAAGTAAAACGGAATTTCAAAATTGCATTGCAGCTTTCGGGCTTCTGGCTGATAAATATGCAGGCAAGGAGAAGAGCATTTATTATCGGTAAAAGACATTATGATCTGGGAAACGAATTATTCACAAAAATGCTCGACAAACGTATGAATTATAGCTGCGCTTATTGGAAAGGTGCAAATACTTTAGATGAAGCTCAAGAAAATAAATTAGAGTTGATTTGTAAAAAACTTCATCTCCAACCGGGAATGAAAATACTGGATATAGGCTGTGGCTGGGGTGCTTTTGGGAAATATGCCGTAGAAAAATATAATGTTGAAGTTGTCGGTTTAACTGTATCAAAAGAACAGGTAACCCTCGGAAAAGAATTATGCAAGGGTCTGCCTGTTGAATTTAGATTGCAAGATTACAGAGTAGTGAATCAACAATTTGATAGGATTGTTTCAGTTGGAATGATTGAGCATGTCGGTTATAAAAATTACGGTGAATATTTTAATGTAGCTAATAGATGTTTAAATAATGACGGAATTTTTTTGCTTCACACAATAGGCGCCGGTCACTCTGTCAAAAGCACCGATGCTTGGACTCATAAATATATTTTCCCAAACGGAATGCTGCCTTCAATTGCCCAACTTAGCAAAGCAATTGAAGGTTTATTCATAATAGAAGATTTACATAACTTCGGCACTGATTATGATAAAACATTGATGTCCTGGCATGAAAACTTTACAAACAGTTGGAATTCCATGAAACAATATTATGATGAGAGATTTTTTAGAATGTGGGAGTATTTTTTATTATCAAGCGCCGGGTCTTTTCGAGCAAGGAAAAGTCAACTGTGGCAAATCGTTCTCTCTAAAAATGGAATATTAAAAGGATATCAATCGGTAAGATAATACTCATGCCGTAGATAAAGTATCATTGGATGTAAATATTAAATCATTATTAAAGGATTAATATATGTTTGACGATAATTATAAATTCACTTGTGAAAAAAGATTTCTTAAGTATGTAAAATACGATACTCAATCCGATGAAGAATCTGCTACTTTCCCAAGCACGGGAAAGCAAAAATTATTAGCTAAAGATTTAGCTGACGAATTGAAAAATATGGGACTTGAAGATGCTAATATGGATGAATGGGGTTATGTAATTGCTACTATTCCTTCTAACTCAGATAAAGATATTCCAGCAATCGCTTTTATTGCACATATTGATACTTCGCCTGCGGTATCCGGTGCAAATGTCCTTCCCATTATTCACAAAGATTATCAAGGCGGAGATATAAAATTACCAAACGATCCGGATCAGATAATAAGACTTAAAGATAACCCTGATCTTGCTAATATGATTGGGCATGATATAATTACAACTGACGGAACTACCTTACTTGGTGCTGATAATAAATCCGGCATAGCTGAAATAATTGATGCAGCTTATTATTTTATAACTCACCCTAAAATTAAACATGGAACAATAAAAATATGTTTTACTCCAGACGAGGAAATCGGCAGAAGTACCGAAAAAATTGATCTTAAAAAACTCGGAGCAAAATACGCTTATACTGTAGACGGCGAAAGCCGTGGTGAAGTTGAATCTGAAACTTTTAACGCTGATGCTGTTGTACTAAAATTTCACGGTAAAAACATACACCCCGGTTATGCTAAAAATAAAATGACAAATTCTGTAAAAGTTGCGGCTTCTTTTATTGAAATGTTACCCAAATACAGGTTATCACCTGAAACGACTGAGAATAAAGAGGGATTTTTCCATTGTACCGGTTTTAATGGTAACGAGGAACTTTCAACTCTCAAATTTATCATTAGGGATTTTGAAACTTCGAAATTAAAATACTATGAAGACTTTCTTAGAGAATTTGCAGATAAAACTATTATTAAATATCCGGATGCACATTTCGAATTTGAAGTTATTGAACAGTATCGGAACATGAAGGAAGTTCTAGATATGCATCCTCAAGTGGTTAACATTGGCATTGAAGCTATGAAAAGATTAGGCATCCAGCCTATTACGCATCCGATTAGGGGTGGTACTGACGGCTCTAAGTTATCATTTATGGGCCTCCCTGCTCCTAATATTTTCGCCGGAGAACATTGCTATCATTCAAAACTCGAATGGATTTCTGTTCAAGATATGGAAATGGCTGTAAAGGTAATTGTTACAATTGCAAAAATATGGGAAGAGAATGGGGTATGATTTTTATTGCTTCCAATTTTGCATTTGTACGTGTTGGTTAAATAAAATACTGCAAAACAATTTGTTTATCTTTCCCATAAATTTTATATTTGTACAAACGATGGAGTTCGTTTATCATTCCCTTATTAAAGGAATTAATAACTCCTACTTAATTAATTATTTGATTAATAAAGTAGGAGTTTTTTACTCCTGCCAAAAGAAAAATTACACCATGAAAACTTTAATTGTTTCGGATATTCATGCAAACTTACATGCATTGAATGCAGTTCTGGAAAAAGACGGTGATTATGATAAACTTATATTTCTCGGCGATGTTGTAGATTACGGCCCACATCCCAAAGAATGTGTAAAATTCATAAAAGAAAATGCCGATTATTTTGTACGCGGTAATCACGATAACGCTCTTGGTTTCGACATCGATTGTAACTGCATGGGTACATTTCGCAAATTTTCAATTGCAACAAGAGCATGGCACAAGACTTTGCTCGATGATAATGATATCCATTTTTTAAGAAGCATGCCCACCATAGACAAGATTGAAAATGATGTGATCTCTTTTTATTTAGCTCATGCTTCCCCACAAGGCGATATGTTTAAATATCTAGATCAAGACGAAATTGCCGGTGAACTTGAAGGTATTATTGCCGAGTATATTCTTGTTGGTCATACACACGTTCAATATAAGAAGACAATAGGTTATGAAATGATTGTCAATCCTGGCAGTGTTGGTCTTGCAAGGGATGGCGGGCAAGCTTGCTATGCTGTTTATGAAAACGGAGAAATCCATCTTAAGCGAATTAATTATGATGTGGAAAGAACTATTGCTGATTTAATGAGAAGCCCTCTTACGCAGAGCATTAAAGATGGATTAAAAAACATTTTATTAAAAAAATAAAAAGTTTTCTTAAAATTGATTTGGGAATATTAAATTCTTTAACAAATTATTAAATTAGGTCATAATTTATTTATGAATTGAATATGCAACTTGTAAAACAATATTCAGATAAATTTGATTGTTTAATTCAGCTTTCAAAAAATTATAATCTGAGTGATATAGCATCAGAATTAAAATCGGAATCGGATAAATTAAAAAATGAATATCTTTATCTGGTAGTAATAGGTCAATTCAAAAGAGGAAAAAGCACATTAATAAATGCTTTAATCGGCAATGATCTTCTTCCAACAGCAGTGCTACCTCTTACTTCAATTATTACGATGATTAAGTTCGGGGAACAACAACAAGTAAAAATAATATTTGAAGATGAAAGCGTTCTTATTATTCCGCACCATGAATTACATAAATACATAACCGAATCCGGTAATCCTAAAAATGAAAAAATGGTTAAGATTGTCGAAATACTTTTCCCTTCTGAATTTCTAAAAGACGGTATAGTTTTAATCGATACTCCGGGCATTGGTTCTCTTTTCCTTCATAACACTAAATCCACTGAGATGTTTGTACCTAAGGTTGATGCCGCAATCTTCGTTCTTTCCATCGATCCACCAATTACTCAAACCGAGTTTCTTTTCTATGAGGATGTTCACTCTAACGTCGACAAGTTTTATTTTGTGATGAATAAAGTAGACTTGGTAGATAAAATATCCGAGAAAGAAATGATTGAATACACAACAAATATTTTATCCTCTACAAACTTGTCTACTGGACAGGTAGGCAATAATACCGATCTCAAAATATTTCCTATTTCTGCAAAGCTTGCTCTGGATGGAAGATTATGCAATGATAAATCAAAGCTTTCTTCTTCGGGAATTTTATCCTTAGAGAATGAAATTAAAGATTCAATTCGCTCTGAGAAGTTTTCTATTCTTCAAAATAGCGTAAAAAGAAAATTTGATAAATATATTTCACAGCTTTCCTTTTCTATAGAACTTGAACAAAACGCTCTACAAACGCCATTAGATATTTTTGAAGACAAGATTAGGAAGTTTAATTTAGAGATGGACCAGATAGCCAGAGAAAAAAAATTGGCGTTATATAATTTTAATGGGGAAATAAATGATTTGATTACGACACTTTGGGATAAAGTTAACGAATTTTCTAATTCGTATTCGCAAACTCTTTATAAAAATCTTTCAGACTATTTGATATCATTAAACAAATCAATACGGAGGACTAACATAGTTACTCTTGCAAGAAGTTATTTTGCTTCAAAGATTTCATCCGATTTTGAAGAATGGCGGGTTAAAACTGAATCCGACCTAATAAGAAAATATTCATATATCGTAGAGCAATCGATTGCTAAAATAAATGAACTAATAAAAAGAATTACCGAAATATCCGCTAATCTTTTCGATATTTCTTCGCCATTGCTTCTAGATAGTTTTGTCTTTAAATCAGTTTCTAAATTTTCTTATAAAACAAAAGATGATCTGCTATTCCTTGAAATAGACATCTATAAATTGATTCCATATTTCATTTCAAGGAAATTATTACTCAGTTTGATATTAAAGAAGATGAAAAAAGAAATCAGTGATAAATCCGGTTTAAATTCCGGCAGCATAATGGGATTTTATCGGACATCAATTGATGAAGCTTCATTAAAGTTTAAATATGAAATGGACGGGAAAATTGACCAGGTTATTGCATACATAAATTCTGTTGTTTCCGCTGCGCTGAAAAGTAAAGGTCTAAGTGAACAGCTTATAAGCAAAAAGCTGGAAAAAATTAATGATGACCTTACTTTGCTTAATTCATTAAAAACAATTGAGAATTAATGTTATGAACGCTAAAATATTACTTCCAGAAAATCATCATAGAAGCCTATCTGTTAATGCTAAAATGATTGAAGAGGGATTAGACGTAGTGGAATCGAAACTAAGGGGAAATGCCAATCATAAAATTACCCTGAAAGTTTACTTAAATATTTTGTTCAAATCCATATTTTTCACCGTATCTATTCATGCTTTTCTTGATTATTTTAAAAGCAAATTCCTTTTCACGAAATTCGTTTACTTTGACATGCTTGTGTTCTAGTTTTTTATAATCCTCAAAAAATCTTTTTAGTTCTGTGACTGTGTTCGGTGGAAGTTCAAGCAAATTATTAATATAATTAACTGCCATGTCGTTTTTCGCAACTGCTATTATTTTTTCATCTCTTTCATTGTTATCAATCATGTGCATTACGCCTATTACGTTTGCTTCAATTATGCTGAAAGGTTTCACTTCAATTGAAGAGATCACAAGAATATCTAAGGGATCATTATCATCGGCTATTGTCCGGGGAATAAAGCCATAATTTGCTGGATAATGGACAGCAGTAAACAATACCCTATCAAGCTTTAACAAACCACTTACTTTATCCAGCTCATACTTTGCTTGTGAACCCATAGAAATTTCTACTACGCCATTTACAATCTCAGGTGTATTTTTACCAGCTGAAACAGAATGCCACGGATTATTTTTAAAAATACTTTTCATACTATTGTTAAATATAATAAATATTAAATAAGAGTTAAAATTATTTGGGAGGCATTAATGAGAATGAATTTGAAAATTCATACTTAAGACGAAATATCTTGATAATTACATAATTAATGTTTTTTTTCAAAACAAAACTCTCAACAAAATAAATATAATATTATAAACCGGAGAATGGCTCTAGAAGTTAGGTGCATAATTATGGGTATATTATTTTTTAGGGATGTCATCTTTCTTCTGAAATTTTAGACAATCTTTACCGGAGGTTATATAAACTGCTAACGACGGCATTTGCTTAGTCTTCATACCGAAGCTTTTACAGCCATAGGGATGATTAATATCCCATGAAATATAAAAATGTTTGCATTTTCTGCAGTTAATATTCATGCTGTAAAATTATGATTTTTTTGAATAATCGGACAACAATTGCATTTCAGCAACACAATAAACTTACAAATGGTTTTAATTCCTGGCAACAAATAAAAAATTAAAATCTAATAATCGGAAAAAAGTAACAGCCTAACCTTGTTTTTTTATTTGCAAGCAGCTCGTTGACCTGAATTACGCATTTATCTGAATAATTGATGACATGATTGACTGGAGACTTTACACTTAAGCATTATATCTCCTCCTCAATACCCCTAAGTTAAGAATGTCCAACTATTTATTAATGTCTTACATATTATATTTGACTTACA
>JAJYOQ010000616.1 GCA_021796135.1 Bacteroidota bacterium | reverse complement strand
AGAGCTGGCGGACGGATTTGAACCGCCGACCGGCTGATTACAAATCAGCTGCTCTACCAGCTGAGCTACGCCAGCAATTTTTCTTCCTCCCAAAATTAAAATATTTTACTCTTCGTTGCAAGCAAATAGACCAATTGCTTGGTAAAAACTTAAGAATAATTTAATTCTTAGGGCTGATTAAGCTATTAGTAGAGGATTTCTATTGTTTGATTATGGGAAAAATAGAGGTTATGTGTGATACCTGCACAAGATAAGGCTATCAGAAGGCTTGTAGAGATGCATTCAGAGTGTATTCACAGTGCATTCAGAGTGCATTCATAACGTTTTGGGGGGTAGTTGAGTTATTTGCTTGTTGGATACTAAACGTTTTGCTGAATACTTTTTTGCTTAAAGAAATTTAGTCAAGAGTTTTATTAAGCATATACCTGTCAATAAGGTCGCTCAATAAACATATTTATGAACTTAAATTAAGTAACATGTTTGGTTATTATCAAAGAATAACTTAAATTTTTTATTAAATTATTTGAGGTTTTTTTATGAAACTGATGATTATTCTTATTTGCCCCCTCTCTACTTTTCTACAGGCTACACTTAAAGCATACACCGTTACAAAAAACTTCAAATTTATTTTTGGGAATTACAAAGCTAAATATATATGCTGTGGCTCTATTTCTAAAAAGAGCGAAAATGAATATGATGAACCGTATGCTAATTTAGATAATGGAATGATTATTAGATTTGATTAAAGTTATGATTCGTTTAATAAGGGAGATAGTATCGCTGCATTTGTATACCTCCTCCTATTCTCTTAAAAAAAACAGAATCATGTATAATATAAATAGTAGGGATTATTGTGTCCGCTTGCAACGAATTATTGTCTGATAGATGGTATAAAAATGCAGAAAAATATCCCGATAAAGATGCTATCGTCCATTGGGTTACAGGTGAAGAACCATTAAGGTGGAGTTTTTCAGAGCTACTTAAACGTGCAGAAACTTTTGCTGTTTCTCTAAAAGGAATCGGAGTTAGAAAAAATGATGTCTGCGCTACTATCATAAGGCATAATGAAAATTTTTATCCACTCTACATTGCTATCTCTCTTTTAGGAGCCATTCCTTCTGTTCTTGCATATCCAAATCCAAGATTACACCCGGATAAATTTAGACAGGGGATAGTGGGAATGTCCAAACGATCCGGTTTGGATTACATTCTAACAGAAAACGACCTTGAGCCAATCTTAAGACCTCTTCTCGATGACAAGAATAATACTATTAAAGGTTTGCTCTATCCATTTGATTGGGATATTAATAAAAAATATGGACGAGAAACAATTGATGAAGTTTCTAACATAAGGAAGGATACATTACCAAGCAGCCCGGCTTTATTGCAGCATTCATCTGGAACAACTGGATTGCAGAAACCAGTTGTGCTTTCCCATCAGGCAATTCTTCAACATTTGGCTAATTATTCCCAAGCTATTTGTTTGAGCAGTGAAGATAAAATTATTAGCTGGTTGCCACTTTATCACGATATGGGATTAATAACTGCTTTTCACATGCCGCTGGCATTGGGTATTACTACTGTTCAACTTGACCCTTTTGAATGGGTTTTGGTCCCTTCTTTGCTTTGCGAAGCAATTTCTAAAGAAAAAGGAACTCTTGTATGGATGCCGAATTTTGCTTTTAATATGATGGCGGATAAAATTAAAGATGATGATCTTGAAGGCATTTCGCTTGACAGCTTGCGAATGATTATTAATGCCAGTGAACCAATCAGATATAATAGTCACCAAAAATTCTATAAAAGATTTTTTCAATACAATCTCAAACCGGCTACGATTGCCTCGTTATATGGAATGGCAGAAAATACATTTGCAATAACACAATCCAGTCCCGGTGTTAGTCCTACTGCAATTAAAGTGGTTGAAAATGATCTACGTAATGGAAAAGTTAAAATTACTTCAGATAATTCAAATTCTCAAATATGTGTGTCATCCGGAAAACCGATTAAAGGATGCCGCATTAGAATTGTTGACGATACACGGAAAGAATTACCTGAGATGTTCGTAGGCGAATTAGCTATATCATCTGTTTCAATGTTTGATGGTTATAGAAATTATCCTGAAAAATCTTCGGAAGTTTTGGTGGACGGTTGGCTTTACACAGGTGATTACGGCTTCAAATATGATAACGAAATTTATGTAATCGGTAGAAAGAAAGATATTATTATTGTCGGGGGTAAGAATATTTATCCTGAAGATATTGAAGATATTGTTGGAGCAGTTGAAGGAGTAATTCCAGGAAGGGTAATTGCATTTGGGGAATTTGATGAAGAAATTGGCACGGAACAAGTTAGTATTGTTGCTGAAACAAAAATTATGGGAGAAGAAGTTCGCAAAAATTTAAAGTCGAAAATACTTAGCGCAACAATGGCAATAAATATTTCTGTTAAGAAAATCTACTTCGTCCCGCCGAGGTGGCTTATAAAATCTTCGGCAGGTAAACCAAGCAGAAGAACCAACAAGGAAAGATTAGTTACAAGCTAACTAAATTAGCGGTATATTTTTTATGAAGTAGCATCAAATTTTTATTTTAACCGTATATTAGGAATAATACAATCACGAAATAATAAAAACCAAGTATCCGATTATTAAAGGACAGCCTGCCGGGTAAATATTTTACTCTCCGTTGAAAGTTTCTCAGCCTTCATTATTTTAAAGTTTGTTCAGAAATATTATTTTCTGTAAACTTGTAATTGTATTTAACAAGAAATCAAAATTTATGAAACCTGTTCAAATCAAAATTGTCGATAAAGAAAAATTGCTCTTAAAATGGGATACTTGGTTTTT
>JAJYOQ010000615.1 GCA_021796135.1 Bacteroidota bacterium | reverse complement strand
CCACCATTGTTTATTCTCTATATACCAATCAATTGTTTTAGTTATCGCCTCTTCAAATGTGAAGGATGGTTTCCATCCTAAGTTGGTTTGAATTTTTGTTGAGTCAATTGCGTAGCGCCTGTCGTGTCCCGGCCTATCTTTCACGTACTGAATTAATTCTTCTGATTTGCCAAGATGTTTTAATATCAATTTTACTATCTCGATATTCTTCATTTCTCTGCTAGCGCCAATATTATAAACTTCGCCGATATTTCCCTTTTCAAAAACTAAATTAATAGCTTTATTATGATCGATAACGTAGATCCAATCGCGTACATTTAAGCCATCTCCATAGACAGGAAGCTTTTTATCATTTAAAGCATTAATTATCATTAGTGGAATTAATTTTTCAGGGAATTGAAATGTCCCGTAATTATTTGAACATCGAGTTATTAAAACAGGCATTCCGTATGTATGATAAAATGAGAGAGCCATCATATCAGCCGAAGCCTTACTTGAGGAGTATGGGCTATTGGGCGACAACGGTGTAATCTCTGAAAATTTTCCTTCTTCTCCTAAACTACCATAAACTTCATCGGTTGATATTTGAAGGAATCTTTCAACTTCAAACCGGCGCGCTGTTTCCAATAAAACATTGGTACCGAGAACATTTGTCCTAAAGAATATTTCCGAACCGAGAATACTGCGGTCTACGTGAGATTCCGCAGCAAAGTTTATTACATGTTTTATTTTGTATTTCTCGAAAATAAATCTCACAAACTCGGAGTTACCAATATCTCCCTTTATGAATTGATAATTTTTATTAGATTCGGATTTTTTTAGATTTTCAATATTGCCGGCATAAGTAAGCTTATCAAGATTAATGATATTATAATCGTCACGCTCATCAAGAATATGGTTGATGTAGTTGCTTCCTATAAAGCCTGCGCCGCCTGTTACCAAAATATTCTTCATTTAATTCCTAATAAGAAAATAGTCCAACAAAAATACCTGCTTGGATATAAAAGCTGTTACCGTTAATGTCCGATGGTGCATTGGTAATATCCTTATTGTTATCATAAGTCCAACTGCTGCCAAAAGTATACTGATAGCCTGCACCGATACGAAATGATAAAAGATGATATGCAGGAATATCAACATTTAGGGTTGGAGTAAAAAGCCAGAAACTATTTTTTAAATTGGATGAAGAGCCAGATGCACGATTCCAATAGTTGTCCCACGTTGTTGTGCCCATATTGCTGTAAAGTTGAATATTTAAGCTACCTCTGCCAATAACGGCACCAACGGAAACTCCAATATCTTTTACAAAAGGAAGTGTGTACTCTAAAGTTAGTCCGCCACCGCTTATTGAATAGACAGCATCATTATAAATAGGAGAAGGATACGAGTAAAGCGGAGCTGCATAAATTGGATAGGAAATTGCTGATGTAGTTCTTGATCCGCTAAAGCCCATACCGCCTACTCTTAAATTTTTTATGAATCCGAGATAAATAAAGCCAGCACCGCCTGAAGTATATAATCCGCTTGAGGGTAAAGAAGGTACACCAAAGTTTTTTAATTGTAAATTGATACCATCAACGTTTGGGACAATCCATCCGCCGATATATCCTCCCCCACCGCCAAATGGAGCATCGTAAAAGGGGGAGTCTTGGGGCATAATATTATGCGCCGTGATTATAAATAAGGCAATGAGGAAATAGAATTTTTTCATAAATAATTTCTTTTTTCTTCCAATCTAAGTTAGTAAAATTCGTTTAATCTGAAAACCAGAAAATTTATCTTTTCAGATTGGTATATTGTGATTGTGGGGTTATAGAATTGCATAATTTGAGCAAGGCGAGTAAAAGTCAAAGTTATTGATTTTATTCATTATTCAAGGTTCAATTGCACGAAGCACTATTATGCCGGTATCTTTTTTAACTTTAGAAATATAATCGGCAAGTGGGAGAACGGCTATTTGAACTTTATAGCCAACATTCGGAGCGTGCATTAGATGAATACTTCCGTCTTTCATTTTAACCGCAATACCCACATGATTAATATCGAGTCCTTTAACGGCAGAAGTAAATGCTATCAGGTCGCCATTTTGGATTTTACCTTCTATTTGAGAAATTTTTTCTTTTGGTATGAAGTAATAAATGCGCTTATTAATTTCTTTTTCCTGTGACTCAATGATAGGAATCAACGAGTGATTTTCTTTGAGTTGAGCATAAAGGTCCGGGTGTGTTGACATAAAGGATACATCGAACTTAAGAGGTTCTCCGCCGATTTCCTGAGAAATATTTTTTACAATTCCCTTTTTAATATTGTCATAGATCCAATCGGAGAAATAATTTAGCCTGGAGGTATATTGATCAATTACGCCTCCGCGGTAGCGGATTTTTCTAAGTTCATTTTGAAAATCTTCGAAGGTAGTTTTCTTTTCTTTAATGCAGCGGGCAAATGCAAGATCGGTCTCAAGAAAAGTCGTGCAATCAAGTCCTGTAAGATTTATAACAAGGTTTTCGGTTTTACCTTTTTCCAAAGTATGAGCAATATACTCAGTGCCGATAAAACTCTTTCCAATTGCAGCAATTACATCGCCAATGGGTTTAACTTGCAGGTTTTCTTCAGCAGCGAGATTAAATTTCGATTTACAAATGTCAACATCTTTTTCGGAGTAGATTTGCGCTCTAAGAAGAACTGCGCATGACATAAAAAGGAGGAAAAAAATCTTTATCATAATCAGGATAATTAAATTTTAGTTAAATAATATCTTCACTATTGGGTTGTGAAGCAGATGAATATTCTTCAATTTGTCTTGCGTGAGCCAAATTTTCAAATCGGGCATACTCTTTGATAAATGCTAATCTTA
>JAJYOQ010000614.1 GCA_021796135.1 Bacteroidota bacterium | reverse complement strand
ATTATAATCCTCTCTTCACGCTGGTTAATAATACAACAAGCGCAGATTCATTTTCGATTGCACCTGCTTCTGTTGGTCAAAATGGTGAGGTCTCTGGACCGACTTCTACAAGTTTTACTATTCAACTCGACTCATTGCAAACAGATAAATTCTCTCATGCTCAGTATGCAATTTATACAGTTGGTGTGCAATCAGCTAATAACCCTACTCCTGTTTATATTCGCCCAAATGATCAAATACAAATTCAAGTATATGGCGGTGTAAAATTCAGAGTAAATCAAGATAACTTAAAGTAGGAGGAGGTAAAAAATGAAAAAAATTATTATCGTATTCGCACTAATTATGATTTTTTCGGTCTCATCATTCGCCCAATATGGTTCCAGCGGAACAAGCGATGCGAGGCGAATGTCATTAGGAAATACTTCTAATGCGATTTCAAGAGGAATATATTCAATCGGAATTAATCCGGCGAATCTACTTAACACAGATCAAACGGTTAACTTCACGACAGTGCTTCCGATTCCCAATATATCTGTTACGGGAGGGACCAGTTTTATGACTCTAAATGATTTAAATTATTATTTTGGAGGAGTAAACGGCCAATCGCGGGTGCTTACTGACAACGATATACAAAATTTCAGCTCTTTATTTTCAGGCGGGGGGCTGGTATTAGGAAATGCAAATGTTACTCTTTTCTCAATTGGCGTAAAGCTAGCGCCATCAATCGGAACATTTGGGTTTTCAATGAATGATGTAGTATCAACCAATGTTACAATTCCACAAGCACTCTCTCAATTTATCGCTGACGGTAATACAACAAACTCAACGTTTAATTTTAATGACATGAGTGCAAGCGCATGGTGGTTGAGGGATTATTCTTTAACTTATGCGAGAGAAATAACGGAAATACCTCAGAACATCTTTTCAAAGATTGCAGCCGGTATAACCTTCAAAATGGTACAGGGCTTTGCATACGTTGGTACACAGCAGGTTAATTCATCACTTTCAACGGGTGCGCAAAATCAGCTTACTGTAACTGCAAATAATAGTTTCTTATCTGCATTTTCAGATAATTTTCATGTAAAATATAGTTATACTACAGATACCACCAAAGGTAAAATGACCCCATTCCCGACACCTGCAGGAACAGGTCTTGGAATTGATTTCGGTTTGAGTGCAAGCATTGGCAGTAAATGGAATTTTGGTGTTTCAATAACAGATATCGGGAATATAAATTGGGATAAGAACGCTGCAATTACGTCTTCGTCGGGTCAATTTACGGCTACTGATCTTTCTCAGCAAAGCCAGAGGGATTCGCTGAAGAATAAATTTAAGGGAACAAGTGACAGTACAGGCAGTTTCTCGACAAGTTTACCGACCGCACTAAGGCTAGGAGCTGCATATAAATTTGATTTTGGAGCAAATAGCTGGCCGGGTACATTGCTTGTGGCAATGGACATTAACCAAGGTTTTAATGATGTGCCAGGTAATTCTACGAAGACAAGGGTATCAATCGGAGCTGAATGGAAGCCGATGAATTGGATTCCTTATCTAAGAACCGGATTTTCATTTGGAGGATTAACGGGATTTCATTGGGGTTTAGGACTAGGTATTGAAGCAGGAGTACTGGAGTTCAACTTAAGTACACTTGATATGCAATCTCTATTAAGCAACTCGGGCAAATATCTTTCAGTTGCTTTAAACTCGAGATGGAGATTCTGACAGTAAGAATGTACATGAATTAGATAATAAAGACCCGGTTTCAGTGGAACCGGGTCTTTTTTTATTCTATAAAAATTTTTAGATTTGATTTACGGTTAAAGCTAAAAAATATATAAGAATATTTAATGAATTATAGTAAAAACATATTCGATATATCTGATAAAGGACTTATTGATTCATTAAAGGATGATGACCAAAATGCGTTTAAGGAAATTTATAAGCGTTATTGGGAAAAGCTTTATCTCTTTGCTTATAAAATAATTAAGGATAAAGACATTTGTGAAGACATTATTCAAGAAGTATTTACAGATTTGTGGATAAGAAGAAAAGAAAAAGAAATAGGAAATATTTCTGCTTATTTGTATAAAGCTGTGAAGTTTCAGGTTTTTAATCAATTTCGCAAAATGAAGCTGATTGATAAACATGTTGAAGAATTTGATAATTTCATATCACAATATAACCTGGCTGAATATATAGAATATAAAGATATATATTCTCGTGTAGAAACTGAAATTGTTAAACTGCCTGAACAAAGACGTATTATTTTTCAATTAAGCCGGGATGAAGGGTTATCCAACAAAGAAATTGCACAAAAACTAAACATTTCTGTACAGACTGTAAAAAATCAAATAAGCCACGCCCTAAAATCGATTCGCTCTTCTATAAAGAGCTGGATTGTGTTCTTTATATAAAAAGTAGCAGCACCAATCCTTTTATTATATCCAACCTAAAAATTTTTTCTAAAATGGAATAGTACCTTTTTATTACTGAGGGTACTTAATACAAATTAAAAATATTTTTTATATAGACTATGAAAAAACAACAATTATTAAACCTAATCAACAAATATCTTGAAGGGGGATGTTCGCCTGACGAAGAGTTCCTATTAGAAAAATATTTGGAATTTTTAAATAATGAAGATGCCGGCTGGAATGAAAAGGAATTCGGTGATAAAAAGTTTGTTGAAGAAAAAATCTATTCAGAGATTAGACAAATGATAAATAAGAGGGAGAAAAGTGTAAAACACAAAATAATAACCTCGCCATACTTATTAAAAATTGCTGCCTCAATTATTTTCTTTATGGTTCTATCTGTAGGTGTTTTGTACATTACCGGGGTCTTTAATAATAATTCAGATTC
>JAJYOQ010000613.1 GCA_021796135.1 Bacteroidota bacterium | reverse complement strand
TCCGATCTGCCTTTTTCTTATCTCAGTTCTTATAATTGATTAAAAATATTTATTGATTGCAAGTTAAAGATATTTTGCTTTCTAAAGTTGTATCTAAACTCAAGTTCTTTTAAGTAAAGAATAAAAATCTGCATGTCAACGCCATCATACTAAAGTTTCATAAGGGCTATTATTTTTGAAGAAGTTTAAGGCCAGGTCTTGAAGTTTAAAAATTTTCCTTTATATTTGTTTAGAAACTTATAGAGGTGCTTCCTAAATATAATTGGGAGGCTGAGATTACACTCTCTGAACCTGATGTAGATAATACTATCGTAGGAAATAAGTTACACAAACTTTTGCTTCACTTTTTTCCCTCTATAATTTTTTACAAATAAAAAAATATTAAAATCTAACATGTATTAAGTTATTATGATCTATATAAATGATGAAGAATATCCATTCGCGGAAGAAAAAAGTTTGGAAACGATTCTGCTGCAGCTAAATATTTATGCATCCACTGGAATAGCTGTGGCTATTAATAATGTCGTTATACCCAAAATCGAATGGAATAATTATCTGATAAATGACAATGATGAAATTATAATAATAAAGGCAACCCAGGGAGGATAATAAAAGCCGTCGGCAATTCAATAAAAAATTAAGAAAAGGAAACTATGAGCAAAGATAAAATTCCAGATCATGCTATTATTACGAGAGAACCTTTCTCCGCCTCAGAAAAAGTTTATATAAAAGGAAAAATACATGATATTAAAGTAGCAATGCGAGAAATAACTTTAACCGATACAAAGATTGATGGTAAAGTTAGTGAACATAATTCACCGGTTATCGTATATGATACAAGCGGACCATATACAGATCCTAATGTTGAAATAGATGTAAGAAGAGGAATTAACCGGCTAAGAGAAAGATGGATTTTGCAGCGGAGTGATGTGGAAGAAATAGACTTTACAAGCGAATATACTAAAGAGAGACTAAATGATGAAAAACTGGCTCAGTTAAGATTTGACCATATCAGAAAACCATTCAAAGCTATGACGGGTAAAAATGTTACGCAGATGCATTATGCACGAAAAGGTATCATTACCCCTGAAATGGAATATGTTGCTATACGCGAAAATCAATTAGCTGACAAAATGAATGAGCAAACTATTCAGCATAAAGGAAACAGTTTTGGTGCTAATATACAAAAATATATTACACCTGAATTTGTGCGGGACGAAATAGCAGAAGGAAGAGCAATTATTCCCAGCAATATCAATCACCCGGAAAGTGAGCCCATGATTATTGGCAGAAATTTCCTTGTCAAAATTAATGCTAATATCGGTAACTCCACTGTTACATCAAGCATTGAGGAAGAAGTAGAAAAAGCAGTATGGGCTTGCCGCTGGGGCGCTGATACAATTATGGATTTGTCGACAGGAAAAAATATTCACGAAACAAGAGAATGGATTATTAGAAATTCTCCCGTACCGGTTGGGACAGTGCCAATTTATCAGGCGTTAGAGAAAGTAAATGGAAAAGCAGAAGAACTAACATGGGAAATTTTTAAGAACACTCTTATAGAACAAGCAGAGCAAGGGGTAGATTATTTTACAATTCATGCGGGCGTGCTTTTAAGATACATTCCTCTCACAGCAAAACGCGTAACAGGAATTGTTTCCCGAGGTGGTTCTATATTGGCTAAATGGTGTTTAGCCCACCATAAAGAAAATTTCTTATACACGCATTTTGAAGATATATGTGAGATTATGAAGTCATACGATATTGCATTTTCACTTGGTGATGGATTGCGTCCGGGTTCAATTGCAGATGCAAATGACAGAGCACAATTTGCAGAATTAGAAACGCTCGGCGAATTAACAAAAGTTGCATGGAAGCATGACGTACAAGTAATGATAGAGGGACCGGGGCATATTCCAATGCAATTGATAAAAGAAAATATGGATAAAGAGTTAAAAGAATGCCATGAAGCTCCTTTTTATACTTTAGGACCATTAACGACAGATATAGCGCCGGGTTATGATCACATTACATCTGCAATCGGCGCTGCTATGATTGGCTGGTTTGGTACGGCAATGCTGTGCTATGTAACTCCCAAAGAACATTTAGGCCTGCCTAATAAGAAAGATGTAGAAGACGGAGTGATTACTTATAAGATTGCTGCACACGCTGCCGATCTTGCAAAGGGACATCCTGGCGCTCAATTAAGAGACAATGCTTTAAGTAAAGCTCGTTTTGAATTCCGCTGGGAAGATCAATTTAATTTATCTTTAGATCCTGTTACTGCACGAGAATTTCATGATGAAACACTACCTGCAGAGGGAGCCAAAGTTTCTCACTTCTGTTCAATGTGCGGTCCTCATTTCTGTTCTATGCAAATTACTCAGGACGTAAGAGACTATGCAAACAAAATACACTCTTCCGAAGAAGAAGTATTGAAAAAAGGAATGGAAGAAAAATCAAAAGAATTTATTGATTCGGGAAGTGAAATTTATTTATAAAATGAAATTTATAATTATATCTCCTCCTTATAATATTGAAGGAGAAATTGAATTACTTAGATATTTATTTGATAATGGATTAGAATATTTTCACTTACGCAAGCCCGGAATAGATTCTGCTATTTTGGAAAAATCTTTGATAGACTATTTGGAACAGTTGCCTGAAAAATATCATAACAAAATAATTCTTCATTCAAACTATGATTTAGTTCAGAAGTATAATTTGAAGGGAATGCATTACTCCAAAAATAATCTACCTATCAGGGATCTTAACGACATTAAGCATCAGTCTGCTTCTTTTCATTCGATTGATGAAATTGAAAAGAATAAATACCCATTTAGCTACGTGAATATTTTTTCC
>JAJYOQ010000612.1 GCA_021796135.1 Bacteroidota bacterium | reverse complement strand
TAATAAGAAGCGGATTTCAAATTTATCCGGAAAAAACATCTCCCTGGAACAAGAACTATCCAACCTGAAGAATCACCTTGAACAGCGAGAACAAATTCTTCAAGCGCTAAACTCGAAACTCCTCGAAATCTATAACAGCACAGCTTGGAAGTTAATCCATTGGATGTGGGTAGTTCGATTATGGCTGGCGCCAAAAGGGAGCCAGCGAGAAAGAACTATAAAATGGCTAATTAATTTTTTTTTACACCCTTTTAGATTATATAAACAAAAAAAAACAATAGAAAATGACTTGTTATTAATCAGATCATCAGATTTATTCGATCCCAACTGGTATTTATCTAATTATCCTGATATAAAAAACGCAAACATTAACCCAGCCTATCATTATTATAAATATGGGTATTCAGAAGGAAGGGATCCTGGACCCAATTTTAGTACAAAAAAATATTTGAATGCTTACAAAGATGTTAAAGTAGCTGGGATAAATCCATTAATCCATTATTTAAAATTCGGTAAACCTGAAGGTCGAATATTTACCCACAGGTTGGTTACCGATATAGATGATTTTCATGATATGCAATCGATGTACTCCAGGCTTCTTGGGCTAAACAGAAATGAGCTATCCAATCTATTAAAAATACCACCCTGGAGTATCAACAAAAATTGTTCCTGTGAAGAATTTGATGTCCCAAAATTAGATCGGGGCATCCTCAATCAGAACTTCATCAAAATTTCCGTTATTGCCTTTATTGGCGATACCCCGGTTCAATATCTTTCAAATCTTATTCAATGTTTAAAATGCCAGGATTACCCGCATTGGGAATTGTCAATCTATATCGACCATCAAAGTATCTGGAATAAAGAGATACTATCCTTATATTTTGAAAATATCGAGCCGAGAATTTTTGTGTATCAACAAGACCATGAAGCTGAAACCATAAAATGGCTGCAAAATTCTATAACAAGTGCCCATGGAACTTATCTTATCTTTTTAAATATTTATGATGAACTTGCTCCCGATGCGCTTAGCACCTTAATAAGGGTAATAACTACCTCTCCAGCCAATTTGATTTTCACGCAAAATGGAGAACTAACTGAGATTAGAACGGAAGATGAATTTTCTTCTTCTCCTCAATGCAATTCAATAATACCATTCAACCAATTGGCCTGTTGGAAAAAGGATTTCCTTGTTGAACAACTCAATAAGGGCAACTTCCTTGCAAATACTTTTATTGACATTTTCATCCATTTAATTAACGTGATTCAAGAGGGTCATGTTATTAAAAAATCCAGTTATTATTTTCGGCCAATCCCAGGGAGATATGTCTTATCACTCTATAAGAACGGCGGCCATATTTCATATTCTACGGGTATGATACCTATAAAAGTAGTCGTTGATGCTCGTTTGCTTGGCCGAAAGACTACGGGTACAGAGCGCTATATTTGGGAATTGCTCAACAACCTATCCGCTTTGAAGGAAAATAATCATCTAATCATCAAAGCAATTGCATCATCTCCTCCGGCAAATACGATCGATGGTGTTGATTTCATTACCTCGAACCATTTTGAGGCAATTCAAAATTCTCACATATTTCATAAAACATTTCCTGCAGCCGACAGTCATACTCTTGCAGAAATGGCTCTTGCTCCTTCGGTTGTATTTACCCCCCTCGATTTAATTTCGTACAGCAAACCAGATTATTACTCGTCTGAGACAGAGTATTTCAATTTCAGGAAAGTCATGGACCTATCTGTTGAGTTAGCAGATAGGATAATTGCCATTTCGGAGCACGGCAAAAAAGATATTGTTAACAAGTTGGGCATCCCAGCAAATAATATTAATGTGATTTACCTTGGTATCCAGCAGGGCCTATTTTCTAAAGAGAATCAAGAGAACATCGATTCTCTCGCACCATTTCATCTCCCAAAAAATTATTTTCTTTATATTGGAACCGATTATCCACATAAAAATCTGATCAATTTGTTGAAGGCTTTCAAACTTATCTGCCGGGATCTACCCGACGCCTACCTCGTTATGGTTGGGATAAATTATTATATTCATCCTCAACCTGAATTAGCCCAATTATTAATTGACTTGTCCGAGAGAGTTATCCACATCGGTCACGTGCCGGATGAAACCTTGCCTAGCCTTTACCATCATGCACGAGCTCTTGTTTACCCCTCTTTATATGAAGGCTTTGGCCTTCCAATCCTTGAGGCTATGTTATGCGGTACGCCAGTGATTGCGAGTAATTCGACCAGCATTCCTGAAGTCTGCGGAGATGGATCTGCTGTATTAATTGATGCTCGAGACGAAACCCAAATTGCAGATGCCATGAAACAGATCTGGGCGCATCCCGAAATGGCTACTCAACTCATAGAAGCAGGATATAAAAATGTTTCCAGATTCACATGGGAGACAACCGCTCAACAAACCCTCAATGTATATAAGGAAGCGATCCAAAATGCGGCCGGCTTTTCATATGACGAGAGAAAAAAGAGAACAGATCAGATCGTCCAAAAACTGGAGAGGAATATACCCTCTATTTTTATTGTCACGCACATCCGATGTTATCCCCCCAAAGCAGGCAATGAACAACGTTTATTTAAATTAGTAAAATATCTTCATAAATTGGGCTATCGAATTATCATGCTGGTCAATCCTTTTGAAGAAAAGAGCAATATTGACCCTGATTCATTGAGCTTTATTCATCAATACGTCGATTATTACGAGGAAATTCAAGGCAATCAGGCTTCCGCTTTAACTCATGAAGAACCAATTCTCGACATTAAAGTTGAACCAGAATTAGATAAGTGGAGCTCTTATGAAAAAAGCTTTTGTCCTGATATGATGGTTTTCCATG
>JAJYOQ010000611.1 GCA_021796135.1 Bacteroidota bacterium | reverse complement strand
GTCTCAATTTTTTTATCATACTTTTTATACTCTAATATCATATTTTTAAATTCCTCCCTTTGTTATATTTAAAGAATTCTATAATGTTGAGTAGTAATTTTATAGATTTCATCTAATTACTCTTTTGTATACTTCTAATGTTTCTCTTGCACATTTTTCCCATGTGAAGCCTCTTGCGTATTCTGTTACTTTCTTTCTCAGTTTTTCATTGTAGCCATTTTCCTTTATGTTTTCTATTATCTGGGCCGTGTGCTCCGGGCTTTCTGCTTCTATGCAGTACTTTCTTACTTCTTTTGGAATCTTTCCGTATTTATAGATTATCACCGGGAGACCGCGAGATTGAGCTTCTAGAATGGGATAACCTAAGCCTTCATATAAGCTTGGAAATGCAAAGGCATCAAAGCCATCGTAAACCTTTAGCTTACTGCCTTCTTTCAGGTATCCCTCAAATTCAACATTATCCAAGCTGTTGTCTTGTTTAAATCTTAATAGCATATTTTTGTCCATTCCAGTTCCATATATTACAAATTTGTATTCACGTTTTGAGTTTAATATTTCTGCTGCTTTTAATAAGAAAATAACATTCTTGTGCTTCATAAGGGCCCCTATATAACCGATTACAAATTCTTCATGCGACTTTCTTTTTGGTATTTTTGCTTTTATTATTGCATCATTTGTGCCATGTGGAACTACTTTAATGTTTTTTATTGGGCCAAACCTTTTTACCATAGTATTTAGAGTCTGAAAAGAATTGCATAGCATGAAGTCAGAATATTTTATAGCATCTTTTATGCTCCCTTGAACGAGTCTATTATATACCTTTTGAGTTAACCCTCTGTGCAAACCTTTCTCAAACCTAGACAAATCGTGTATGGTTGTCATTATCTTTGCATTATTTCCTGATTTTTTTAAGATTTTTGCTGCAAATCCTATTTCATGGTCAGTTATATGTATAATATCATATTTGTCTTTTGGGACATTAGCAATCACTTTTTTGAAAGAAGTATTTGCATATAACAATCCTTTTATATTGTTTCTTTTAGAATCAGATAATGAGTATAAAAAGTCTATACTGCTGCCATTTGAGAGCATTAGTCTAAGGTGTTCAGAAAGCTGGTAAGCGTACTCAGTAAGGCCAGTGCCGCTACCTTTATAGGGTTTGCTTGTTGTAATGATTAAGATTTTCATTATTATGCCACTAGTTTTTATATTTGAAAAGTCAAGTTAATTTATTTCTTAATAGTTAAGGTATTAATACGGTATGATTTATAGTATATGAAATTTATTGCTTGTTATTGGTTTGTGGTTAAATGGATAAAATTGAAAAAAGGAAGTTAATTGCAGTTTACTTAATAATTTTTATCTTGGCATGTCTAGTTCAATATTTATACACTGGGTTCAAATACCCTGTAAATTTACCTAAACTATCCTTTAATTATGTAGTATATTCTAGATTTTTTATTTGGCAGCCAAGAGACTATTCGGGAATATTAACATATACTGATTCTGTTGTGGGCATGTTGTTTGACTTGCCAATAGTAATGGTCAACCTATTGTTTGGCTTGCGTGCTGGTATATTTATAAGTGGGGTTATTACTAAATTCATTGCGGCCACAGGAGGGTTTACTTTAGTTTATTATTTAACTTCTTATATGAGAAATAGGGATAATGAAATTAGAATTGTTATCAGCTTTATCCCAGTGATCTTATTTATATTTGATTTTGTTTTTCAGTATATTTCAGAAGTAGAATTTTTATTTTGGGCCCTGCTTTTTATAATACTATTTTTATCTAAGATTGGTAAGCCAGGTAAAGAAATTTATATATACGCCTTTTTGTCGGTTTTATTTGTATCTTTAGACCTGAGATTTTCGTGGCCGCTTCTATTTGTCCAAACAGCAGCAATCATATTATTTGTGAGTATTATAATTATATTATTAGAAAAAATTTCTTTTAAAAAATCTATTCCGCTTATCTTTATAATATTGCTTTTGAGTTTATTTATTGACTTACCACTTATATACTCCGGTTATGCACTTACTAACACCACTTTTTATCTAAACAATATAGCAAAAACTAACATAAATTATGTAGTTCACAATACAATAAATCAGAACATAATTTTAGCATTGACAGGTTTTATTCCACCTAATGGGATTAACGCGAGAGCCCTTTATATTTTAGGATTAATTGTTATTTTAATAATATTAGTAAGTAATACTTTGATAAGAATACGATCTCCTGATAAAAATTTATTTAATGATATGGTTTTAGGGTTTGCTTTATTTCTAACATTAGTTTTTATAATATTCTTGAGTTCTTTATACTTTTTACCTCTTGGCGTTTTATTTACTAAAATTATTTCAATCTTCTATTTATTTGACTTACCGTGGCTTAATGATGGAATCGTGTTCGCTTTGATAATAATATTATTACCATTAGCATTAGCAAGATTTTTCAATAACTTTAAAAAGCAGACTATTGTTAACGTGTTTTGTATGGTTATATCTGTAGCCATTATTGGTTTATTTGTGTACTATTTATTTTTTATACCTTATTTAAAAGGTAACCCAACTGGAGCTGCGAATATTATGGGACCTAGAGGGATTAATATCCCACAGCATGTTTTTCAGATATCCGATTTTATAAATTCAGATATTGGAAGCTATTCTGTTTTGACTTTACCTCAGAGTGCAAGAGGTGGTTATAATGGGTGGCAATTTGACATTTGGTATAATGGTACAAATATTTATACTTCATTAATATCACACCCTGTTTATTGTGGGTTCCAATGTTATAACCAATATTCGCAAGAATTTTTCCCACCATCAGAATTAGAATCTTACGAAGCCAATAAGAAAATT
>JAJYOQ010000083.1 GCA_021796135.1 Bacteroidota bacterium | reverse complement strand
AGCCCTAGAGCCACATAAAACAGAAAAAATGATAAAAATTGATCTGTTAAAAACTCAACGATGTTCTAAAGGTTTAGTTCGCTTAAAACAAATTATCAATAATTCCGGAATCTGTTATTACGAAGTTTTGCAGTATGCTAATAATGGAACTTTAACTTGGGATAAATTTTATTCCTATCAAGAAGCTTTCGATTATTTCTATTCTATTGTACCTAAAAAATCAAAACCTAAACAACTTATCCCGTTTGCGGGAACTTATTTTTTATAACATTATTTGAAAGGTGTTCAAATGAAAAGATTAAATTTTATTGCGTCTCAAGCTTTGCGGCATGGCTGCAATTATTATGGGCTGGTTGATCCCTTAAATGAAAATGGGGAATTCGTTCTTCTGTTTAAGAATTTTGAAAAGTCTCTAAAATTTTGTGGATGGCTGGAAACACATGGATTTCAATTTCATTTCCGATTCAAACGTGAATTTTCAAATATTTATGTAAAATTTAGCGTCCCGTTTGTTGTAAAGAAAAATACATTATTCAAAAATTTTAATCTTTTTCTTAAAAATTATAGCTCCGTTTGCAGTTTTGGCTTTCCTTACGTACACCCGAATAAACAGAAACCGGCTCCAAAACCTGACCCATCTTATTTAGCCTATTTAAGCAATGATGATTTATATTTTTTGAAACGCGCCCAGAAATATGCAGCAGAACGCGCCGCTAAAAGTGAAATGCCTTGGGAAAATATCAACCGTATGTAAAATCTTTTTTTAACAACGCCGCTGCACATGCAGCGGCAAATTTTAAGGAGTTAGTATGAAAAAGCAAGAATTATTTGAAAGTATCACGGATTCGATTATATCTGAGATTGAAAACGGTAAATTAGTTTGGCGAAGACCTTGGAAGCAAGGGTTGCCGGCTAATTACATTTCAAAAAAAGTTTATCAGGGATTAAATTTTCTATTACTTTGCCTTGATAACGTCACACAACCCTTTTACCTTACTTTCTTACAGGCAAAACAAAAAGAACTTCACATTAAAAAAGGGGCGAAGGGAAGACAAATAGTATTTTATAAAATGCAAAGTAACTTCAGGCAGAATAATAATGGAGAACTTGAAGAAGATTCTTTTCCGATGCTTCGCTATTCTTATGTTTTCAACCTTGACGATATTGAAGGCTGTGAAATCCCAACTCCCACCCTTTCCGCACCTTCTGAATTACTTCAAGATATTATCTCAATTCATAACCCGACAATTGAAAATAATACTACACGCTGTTACTATTCCGAAGAACTAAACCTTATTTCAACACCGGCAGTGAATTCTTTCACCAGTGAAGAAGAATATTTTTCAAGTTTATTTCATGAATTAGTACATTGGACCGGACACAAAAGCCGCCTAAACCGGCAGCTCACACACGATATAAAAGACGATGATTACAGCTTTGAAGAACTAATCGCAGAAATCGGAAGCTCGTATTTATGCGGACTATGCGGAATAGAAAACACACTGAATAACAGCGCAGCATATTTAAACGGATGGTTAAAGATAGGGAAGATGGATAAATCCTTTATTCCCAAAGCAGCAATTCAGGCACAAAAAGCAGTCAACTATTTAATCAACAAAACCGAAGACGCCGCGTAAATGCGGCTCTTCCCGGAGGACAATAAAATGAACGACCTAAAAACCCTTTTTGACGAGTGCGAAAAAAATAATTGGATACCTCAGCACGACTGTAAAAAAAACCTTAAAATAATCTCACAACTTCATTCAGTAAATTCAAGTCATAATATAATTATCGAACAAATTACACAGTGTAAAATCTGCGGAAAGAAATTTGAAGAATCAGACCCAAACGGCATAAAGTAAAATAATCTCAAAAGGGAAGAGCCGCACAAATGCAGCTCTTCCCGGAAGGAAAAGCAAAATAAATTATATGTTTTAATAACTCCGCCAAATAACCTTTGTACCCGCCGTGGCGAGTTGTCACTTTGTTTTTTCCCTTTGTCACTCGTCACTATTTAGTCACTCGTCACTTGTCGCTAGAAATCCGTTTCCCCTAAATTATACTTCTTCATAAAATATTCCCATGTAAACTTCACTCCCATATCCATCAGAATCTTATCCCGCTCAACACTTGCCTCGATTACACTTTCCTTTTTGGACAACTTAATTTTCGGAGAGTCCTTTAATCCATAGATGAGCCGTATATAATAACTGATAATTTTATTTATCACCCCTTCGACAAGCTTCTTATCGCTTACTCCCATATTACCCATCATATCCCGGTGAATATAAGTAGCCGCATAAGAGCCGATCTTTCCCATCTCAGTTGTAAGCGTCACCGTCAATACTGCATTAGAAATTCCATTGTTATAAAAATCCGCCAAATACCGGTACAAATCCCCGACCTCATAACGTGGCAGCTCTTTTATTTCAATTGATAAAGGAACGAGAAGTGAAGCTTCCATGCTGTAGTCTGCTAACGGAACGTTTGAAACGAGAAGTTGGAGCGGTGGCTGGGAATGAGATAAAAAAATCATACTTCATAAGTTATAGTTGATGCTTGCTATCACCGGTAGAAAGCTTCCCTTTGAATTAAGAAGCTGGCTGAATCTTCCTTCCAGGCCTAATCCAATCTTAGAATTTACCGGTATTATAAATCCAATCCCGATACCCAAAAATATGTCTGTGCTTGAAACACCCGAGTCATAATACTTCGAATAAGAAACTTTCTGTGGGTTAGAATCAAACCATTCTGAGATTGTAATATCTCCGGCGTTAAGTATGTAAAGACCCATCCTTAAGGATATGAAAGGATTGATAAAATGTACTTGCGAACTGAATCGCATCCCTATTGATGTCTCATACGCATTGGAAGGTTGTCCGGATACACTGTATCTAAGCCCTGCAATAGCTGGGAAGGAAAGAAACAAACTATTGCCGGTATAAGGATAATGACTATAAAGTAAATTTAATGTTACATCAGTGTTAGGCATGATCCTGTAGCCCACACCTCCACCCATAGCCCACCCATCTCCCCAGTTGCTCATAGTACCCTGACCAAAAGCATTGTAAGATTTCCCGCCTTGTATCTCAATTCGCAAGTTGGTTTGCCCCAAGGCGTTGCATGAGTAAAAAAGTGCGATCAATGTTAGCGAAATTATATTTGCGATATTCTTATTCTCCTTTTAGTATTTATTCTTTACAAGTATTAGCTAACAGTTAAAATGTTCCTCTTAGCATTTCATTTCAACAACAAAAGTTTCTTTGTTACACAATAGTTTCCGGCTTGAAGCCTATAGAAGTAAACTCCACTCGGCAAATTAGATGGATTAAACTCAACATTATATTTTCCGGCTTTTTTATGTTCGTTCATAAGCAGCGCGATTTCCCTTCCCAGGATATCGTAAACTTTCAAAGTCACGAGCGATAATTCTGGAATATCAAAGCTGATGTTAGTCGATGGATTGAATGGGTTAGGATAGTTTTGGTAAAGCCTGAAGCCATTTGGAAGTTTGTTATTAGAAGCTTGTACAAAATTAATTCCCGATACTGGTCTGTATAAAACACCTCTGAAGGAAGTCCCGGCATAAAGATCCGAGCTATCGGCAGCTAACGAAACGATATCCGAATCGGATGAATCAGAATCGACTTTCGTCCAGCTTACTCCATTGTTATTGGATACAAACAGACTGCCATCATCAGTCTTTGCATAGAGACTTGTTCCACTAACAGCCAAAGCAATAATAGTGAGATTTGTTAATCCATTACTTACGCCTGCCCAGCTTTTTCCATTGTTAGTAGATAGAAAGACTCCGCTTCCGAAAGTCCCGGCAAAGAGATTTGAGTTCGAGGCGACAAGAGAAGAAACACCACGGTTTGTCAAGCCCGTATTGACAGCAGTCCAGGTTGCCCCATTGTCTGTCGAAAGAAAAACTCCGGGTCCTAATGTTCCGGCAAATAGATTTGTATCTATGGCTGCAAGGGCGAAAGTGATCCACAAATCGGATTCGCCTGAATTGACCGAACTCCAGTTTTCACCATTGTCAGTTGATTTAAAAACTCCTCCGCCTAAAACTCCCGCAAAGAGATTTGAATCGCTTACAGCCAATGCCACGACATTCAATCCTGTCAAACCCTTATTCACGGATGACCAGGTATTGCCGTTATCTGTGGAACGGAATAATCCGACTGCCCAGGTGCCTGCAAAGATATTTGAATCTTTGACTGCAACCGCATTCACCTTTGAGTTTTTTAACCCGTTGTTGACAGCAGTCCAACTTGATCCATAGTCTGTTGAACGAAAGATACCGCCGCCGTATGTACCTGTAAAAAGATTTGTATCGTAAACGCAGATAGATCGAAGGGCAACATTTGCCATGACCGTATCGGCAACTGTCCAGTTATCACCGTTGTCAGTGGAACGAAATATTACTCCTTCAGAAGTACCAGCAAAGAGTTCAGAATCTAATACAGCTAAAGGACCGACATTCATACTCGATAAGCCTGTCATTACTTGAACCCAATTTGCTCCGTTATCGGTCGAGCGAAAAACACCATAGGAGCCGACTCCTGCTCCCTTTCCGGAAGCAAATAAACACGAGTCGATTACTGCCATTGATTGGACCGAAATGTAATGCATTCCTTGTTTGGCATCAATCCAGGCTGAACCATTGATGTTGGAACGGTAAACACCGGTAAAAGTACCGGCAAATAGATTTGTGTCTTTAATAACCATCGACAAAACGTACATATTGGTAAGACCGGTGGTGTCCGGGCTCCAGCTTGAGCCGTTGTCGGTGGAAACATAAATACCGCTTCCAAGAGTGCCGGCAAAGAGATTCGTTCCCGATTGGGCAAAACATGCAACCGGAGCATCTGGAAAACCATTCTTAACTGCAGTCCAGTTTTCTCCCTCATTTGAAGAAACAAATACACCACCGCTTAGAGGTGAGCCTACTGTTCCAGCAAATAATTTCGTACCGCTGACAGTTATTGCATTGACAGATAAATTATTTAAACCTTTGTTGATCGCTGTCCAGCTTGAGCCGCCGTTAGTGGAAATGCAAACGCCGCCCCCGTCGGTACACGCAAATATATGCGAACCGCTTACTGCAAAAGATAAGACATAACCTCCTTCAGGACCATTGGTCTGTGTCCATTGTGCATGCAGATTTGTTGTAACACCAAACAGGTACAAGGTAATTAACAGTGATTTAAATAGGCTTTTCATATTTTTTCCCTTTCATTTAATAGCAATGCAAATATCTTAAAAGTTGAGTGTAAAAAATTTCCGAGTTTTTTGATTATTCTAAATTCAAAGAAATCTTTTTACGCACGCTTGAATTTCAATAGGCCTGCCATTTAAGGCAGGGTTTAACTAAACACCAAATAATCCCGGCTTTCAAAAAATAACCATCTGCGCAATATGAATTAATAATTAATTTTTTATTTATAAAATTTATTTCTGCGGCTATTTTTATATTCTCTTGAGTAAGTATATTAGTTAGTAAAGGGGAAAGTGTAAGCTGGGTTAAACTATTAGTAATAACAAAATATTCGTCGAAACGGGTTAGTTTATCTGAACCATCCCCGCGAGAACGATATGAAAATTGCATGATAGCCTCCCACAATGATTCTTTTCTGCTTATATATTATTGTAATGCTTCAAGGGGAAAGTTACAATCTCTCTTTAGACAGTTTTGAAACCTCTATTTTCGTTCGAGACGAAATAAAAGAGTTCTGCAACACTCTCGACAGGCAGGGTTCCCTCTACTATCTGTATTTTAAAAATTTAAGCTTTAGAACCCCACAGCTAAATAATAAAAATAGTAACTGAAATAACTTAAGGAATGAATTAATAAAAAACAATTATTATTTATAACCTGAACTTAATTTCCATTTTCGTAAAGCAACTAATCCGTAAATAATTATTTCCTTTTCTCTTTACTCACTGATAACTGATAATTAATTACTGTTAAATGAAAACTCCCGTGCCGGCACAATTATCAAACCGACAAAAATTCCGCCCACCCACAAAGCCCAAAACTCCGCCAAAATAAGTAGCGCTTATCTTAACATTATAGAATAAAGCTAAAGTGAACATAGGAAGAAATAAATCACTCCTTTTGCAAAACATCCGCAATTTCGAGAACATTTTCGAGAACATTTAGGTTTTCGAGTATTTTCTTAAAGACAAAGAAACCTTGTAATTATTTAATATACAAGGCATTATGAGAGTGCGCCCGGAAGGATTCGAACCCTCAACCTTTTGATCCGAAGTCAAAAGCTCTATCCAGTTGAGCTACGGGCGCAGAACATTAAAATGTTTCTATGCAAAGATACATTTCTATAATGAAAAATGTCAATCTTCTTTGTTCATTTTTGTATTAAAGGTATGGATTCTTAGAAAATAGTTGATTTGATTCGGTTAAAAATATTTTTTATAATATTGATAATAAAATCTTTGTTTTAGTGTCAAGATATTCGTTTTCCCGTTATATTGACACTTGCACTTTAAGAGGATATGTGATTATTTTATGGATAAAAATTGAAGGAATATAATTATGGCAACAGAAATATCGGAAAAAAGCACTAAGAATCAAATATTGCAAGCCTACACTGAAACGCTCGCAAAATTAAAAGAGCAAAAACAAGATGATCGTAAAGCTGATAAGAAGAAGGATGAAGAAAATAAAATTGTCAAACAAGCATCTGATAATTCTGTTGAAAAAATTGTTACCGGTATTGGAGCTGCTAAAATTGAGATTATGAGCGAACTTGATAATGTGAGTGAAAAATTATCGCTGGAGTTTAAAAAACTTGAGGACATAAAAAAGGCAATCGAAATTGAGAGCAACTATCTAAATGAAATCTATGAAATAAAAACCAACACTGATACTCTTTCGGCTTTACTTACTGCCCAAAAAGATAAACGCACTTCTTTTGACGCTGAAATGGAAAATAAAAAAACTGTGTTTGAAGAAGAAATGATGCAAAAGAGAATACTTTGGAAACAGGAGCAGGAAAGTTATGAGAATTCAAAAAAAGAAAGAGAGAACCAATTAAAAAAAGAACGGCAGCGGGAAGACGAAGAGTATAATTATAATTTGCAGCTAAATAGGAAAAAGGAAATCGACACATACGAGCAGAAAAAAGTCCTACTTGAAAAAGAACTCCATGATAAAAAAGCATCCGTTGAAAAAGATTTTGTTGAAAGGGAATCAACTATTGCAGAAAAGGAAAAGGGACTTGCAGAGCTTAAATCAAAAGTAGAGCAATTTCCGAAGCAGCTTGAGAATGCTATTAAAGAGACTGAAAAATCAGTTTTGGAAAAAATTGAGTTTAAGTACAAACATCAATCAGAGCTTGAACAAAAAGAAATTGCCGGGGAAAGAAATTTGAACAAACAAATGATTCTATCCTTGGAAAACAAAATTAAAGAGCAAGCCGAACAGATTAAACAATTAACTCAAAAGGTAAATGAAGCCAGTCAACAAGTTCAGACAATTGCAATTAAAGCAATAGAATCCGCCGCAGGAGGAACTTCATCTCAGAGAATGTTTACGCCGGGATATGAAAGAACTAACGAACAGCAGAAAAAAGGAACCGATTAAAGAATTATAGCGCTATATTTATTTATTTTGAATTTTTCTTTTTAAATTTGTAATAGATACTAATGAATGAACTAAAATATAAATCTCATGAAGAATGGCTTAAGCAAGCTAGGTATGATTTATTGACTGCGAAAGCTATGCTTAAATCAAAGAGATATCTATATTCGGTTTTTATGGATCATCTATCCATTGAAAAGGGCTTAAAATCAATTTATGCAAAGGTATTCAAGAAAGATCCGGAAAGGACGCATAATCTAAATTATTTGATTGAAAAAATATCGGATAAATATGAATTAAACATTCCGATAGAAATTGATGAGTTTATAAAATATATTAACGATAAAAGTATTCCTACTAGATATCCGGAAGATTTAAAATTAATCTTGAAAGGATTTAATAAAAAGAACTCTGAAAAAATTTACGAACAAACATCGGAAGTATTAAAATGGATTCAAAAAAAATTGATATAGCTGCCGGAGCAATAAAAGAATCATTTGAAGAAAAAAAAGTAGAGCTTAATAAGATTATTATTTACGGTTCTTCTGCATATCTTTCTCTGAAGGATTGTAATGATATTGATATTATTATTATTTCTAAAAGCTTTAGAAAAAAAAATTATGATGAAAGACTATTAGTTTTTAGGAATCTTAATAGAGATCTGGTAAAAAAAACTAACAAACCTGTTGATATATTATATTATTCCGATGAAGAATGGAAAGATAACAGCTCTTTGATTATTCGTGAAGCTAAAAGAAACGGGAGAGTTATTTATTCAGCTTAATAATAAGCTGTTTGAACTGCGTACAAACTCTTCAATAAAACACTGCCGCAATTGCGGGAAAATTATTTCCTTGATGTTAAATAATGTTGCCCACACAAAAAAATAATTCTAAAGGAGTGAAATTATTACAATAATGATTTATTTTAGCAGAACTTAATTTTATCCGGAAATAAATTGTATAATTACAGACTTATCATGTTTGCGTCATCCATCTGCTTAATGATTTTTGTTATATCAGGGGAGATAAATGCACAGACCTTAAAGTTGAACTCCGATATAACTAATAATTTTCAGACCGGTACGAAGATAAATCTTAGTCTAAACAATCAATCGATATTTAATCAAAATAAAAGAATATATTTTACAATAAGTACGGTTAATCCTAATATATCTTCACCAGGTGCGCAGGATATTTTACTCTTTGGAAATTTTGGGAATAATATCCTTGATAGCTTTAAGGGAAAGAATATTTATTATCATCTCGCCGGTATTGCGTCAACAATATTACTTGTAAATCTAAATGTTGATTACAATGTAGAGCATTATTTCAATCTACATGAAGAATACGGTAAATTGGGACATCCGGTAGTGTTTAGCGGAATGTTTCTGCCATTTATTGCGGGAGGATCATTATATGCCTATAGTAAGATTAAAAATGATGATGAAACTTTAGGGGCTTCCTTTGCTGTATTACAGGCAAGTCTGATTGAGTTAATTTATAACTCAACTTTGAAAGCTTTGACTGGAAGACCTAATCCGGATTGGCGACATAATAGCGATATGGAAAGCTTAAGTAAGACTTTCCGTTTCGGATTTTTACGCGGAGGAATGTTCTGGGGCTGGCCTTCAGGGCATACTTCAAATACAATGGCGGTTGTATCATCACTAATAAATTATTATCCCGATAAGACCTGGATTAAAATTGCTGGGTATAGTCTGGTTGCTTATACTATTTTTGGTGTTTCTTCTGTAAATAGGGGAGGGATGCATTGGTTTTCAGATGCAATTGCCGCGGCATTTATGTCTTATGCTATTGGTTCTACCGTAGGAAAATATTATAGAAAAGTTTACTCTTCAAAACATCCTTCTGCAGGAATCTCTTCTGCTACGTTGCCAGCTGTTCAAATAAATCCAATCGGATTGAATTTCTCTTTCCAATTTTAATGATTTTTTTTGGAAAGAATGTGAATTTATTATTATGCTGGTAAATGATTCTTACCCTATCACCCTAATAGACGAGGATGAGTGTTTGACAATTTTGTCAAACTTTTTTCTGAAATAATTTGACAAGAATTATTTGCTTAGTGGAGGCCTGTTATAGGCTTGGCAGAAGCCTAGTAGAAGTGGGGAAAATTTAGTCAAAAAATAGAAAAAAAAGACTTGGGTGTGACAAAAATGGCAGACAGCGATATTCAGGGGATTTCTCCCTCCGGTCGAAGTACAACGATATTATTTCTCTCCAAATAACCCAATCAAATTTGTCATTCGACCGAAGGTAGAAATCCCACGAATAGCTCAGGCAAACGAGTTGAGTATGGGATATCTCAGTCGTAGAACTCCTTCGATATGACAGAAGTAAGCAGTTGTCATTCGAATCCGGCTTAAGCCGGAGCCTGTCCCGTATGCGGGAAGAAATCCCCTTTATAAGTCAGGCCTTATAACAACAGCAATAGTTGTATATTTTAATATTATTTCAATTAATTCAACTATTTAGTTGACATTTTAATAGCTCAAATATATATTGCTAAAGTCAATTGATAATAAACCGAAATGCGAAAGCTTCCTTGATAAATTTAAGTATTTGGAATATTTCGATTTTTTAGAGCGAACATATAACTTTAATTAGAAGGTTTTATAATGAAATCAGTAAATTGTCCTTTATGTGAAGGCAAATCGGAATTATTTGTAGAAAAAAAAACAAGTTCTTTTCGTACTGAAGATTTTGAAGTTTTCGAATATTATTACGCATGTAAAAATTGCAAAGAAAAATTTACTACAACCGAAATCGATAATATTAATATCAATTATGTATATAACCAGTACCGGGAAAAATACTCTATCCCATTCCCACAGCAGCTGACAACGGTAAGAGAAAGATATAATTTATCTGCAGCTAAAATGTCCGAAATCCTAGGACTTGGCGCCAACCAATATCGTCTTTATGAAAATGGCGAAATGCCTTCTTCCAGTACCGCTACACTCCTTAGCCTTATTATGAATCCATTAGACTTTAAGGAAATTATCCAGCGTAAAAAGGAAATTCTTAAAAATTCAAAAAGAATATTAGACGACCTTATCGATTTAATCTTGAAAAATAAAGCTAGAGAAAAAGAGTTAAAACAAATATTATTTGACAACTTTATTATCCCTAACCGTTATACTGGTTTTAGTGTCCCAAACTATGAAAAATTTGCAAACATGGTTTTGTACTTCATACACAATGCATCAATGAAAACACGCCTTAATAAATTACTTTTTTATTCTGACTTTGCTAGCTATAAATATACCGGTTACTCAATTTCCGGTTGTAAGTACATTGCTCTTCCTATGGGTACAGTTCCTTGTGACTATGGTTTAATCTTTGGATTGTTGGAATCTGAAAATTATCTGACGAATGAATTCGTTATTATAAAGGAAAAGGAAACTGAAAAAATAGTTCCACTTAAACCTTTCAATCCAAATTTATTCAGCAGTGCAGAATTAAATATTTTGGAAACAGTATTGAAAAAATTCAAGTCTCTTTCTACGCCAGAAATCATAAAAATTGCACATGACGAAAAGGCTTGGCTTGATAACGTCAAACATAAATCAACAATCGATTTTTCAATCTATGCGCCACAGTTAAATGCATTATAACAATTATGTGACTTATGCTCTAAAACGCAAAAGTTTAAGTTCAAGAAAAAAGCAAAAAAAATATTCCGCCGGAGAATGGGTAGGGTGGCTTGACTCTCTTTGTCAGTTTATGAAACAGTAGTATTGGCACAATTTTCCAACCGACAAAAACTCCACCAAAAACCTTAGCATACTTATCTTAACATTATACAATAAAGCCGATGTGAATTTAGAGTTGTTTTATCCTCAGGATGTAGAGCAGCATCTTGTGGGGATTCTAAATGTAAGTGCATGGTTAAAGCAACCATCTGCTATTACAAAAGCCATTAAAACTTTTCTCCTTTAGCTTCACGGAACTGGCTGCCGACTCCTCTAATCCTTCCCCACATCGCATAAAAGAAAAGAATAATTGCTAAAACTTGAAATGTAGAAAAAACAGAAATACCCGTTTCAATATATTTTAATTCTATAAAAGAGCCTACCACTTGAAATAAAAATCTTAAGGCGGTAGATATTGTCATTATCCAGTAGGTGACAAGAATAAGATCCGGATTATATTTTTTGTCATCTTTTTCGGCGCGGGGGAAAAACCACAATGCTACTCCCATGATCATCATCATAATAGAACCGACGAGAATGATATGAGTATGGGCAGATATTAATTCCGGTGAAAAGCCGGTGTAAAACAAATGCTTATTGAGTGACATATAAAGTCCGGTAAAAATTCCAACAATTAAAAATATGATACTTGTTTTTACAAAATACCTGACTGTAGTAAACATTTTTTACTCCTTAGTTAAATTCCTAATTCTCTTCTGGCTTCTATAGACATTAAATCGGGACTCCATTTAGGTTCCCACACGAGATTTATTTTTACGGAAGCGTCAGACTCCAATTGGGTTATGATTTTTTCAACCCATGCAGTTATACTATTGTGCATTGGGCAGCCGGGAGTTGTTAAAGTCATTGTTATGGAAATTTCATTCTCATTAAACTCGACTTCATAGACCAATCCAAGGTCAACAATATTCAACCCGATTTCAGGATCAATTACCCCTTTTAGGACTTCCAATATTTCTTCTTTTGTCGCCATAATTATTATGCCTTAATTA
>JAJYOQ010000610.1 GCA_021796135.1 Bacteroidota bacterium | reverse complement strand
GGGAGCAATGGTTTATTCATTTCTTTTCGTTAGGGTCAAAATATCTATATTTATTCAATAATGAAGATTCCATAAGTGTTATTTAATCCTGAGATTTAATTTTTAGTTTACTTTCATTGCTTTTCGTAAAATCAATCTAAATTAATTTTCTTTACTCTATTGAAAAACGTATTAATGGGAAGGTTATCAAATTTTCCCTATTTCTATTTACTCCCTGTATAAAGATTCCGCTACCTTCATTAAATTATTTTAAGATTGCCAAAGCTTCGCCAGGTAAATCCCTCTCAGGAAAAATACAAGCCATATTAAATTAAGTTGCTGCGGAAATATTTCTATTGGCCGAGGAATTGTTTTATTAATCTATTGTTTAGACTAAATAATCAACGAATTATAAGTAAAAGATCATTTTTACCTTTTTAAAAGAATATGGCGAAATACTTGAGCAAACAATAAAATAATTCAGTTATCGGTAACTTAATCGTTAACTATAATCGTTAAAATCTTAAATTAATTGGTAATTGTCAAGTATTCTTAAATTAATTCTTCATTTGGCAATGCAGAAAATACATTTTCTGATGCAGTAAAATTTTTAAAATAATTATTTAGTAATAGTTCAAGAAATGATAAAAATATAATATCTTATATCTGCTTGAGCTAATATATTTTAATTTTTTAATTTCAAATTCAAATTTTATTAATTGCTCAACGTTTCCCACCCTCGTATATTCATTTGATAAAATATTATTCCTCCGAAAATTAAACCCGCAATTAAGAATATAATTCCCAATAGCATGCTCCCGATTATTATTTGACCAAGACCGAAAAGAAATGAATAAACCATTGCGACCCCTGAAATCCAATTTATTAAATTTAAAATTCCGTCTTTTACAGGCACAATATCAGGTGCTTTTTTTGCTATCGGGGCCCAAAACCTTCCATTAGGTCGCACCTTTCTGTAAAACGATAATAATTTTTCATCGGGTTCGGGTTGAGTTAATAATGTAACTGTTATCCATATTGCCGTTGTAAATGCAACAGTAATCAAAAGCAAATATGCAAATTGTCTTGGATCGTTTTCATTAAAATGAAATCCGAATTGAAGAATAAGTGAAATTGTAAATGCTGCTATCATTGCAGATATTTCGCTCCATGCATTTATTCTCCACCAAAACCAGCGAAGTATATAAACTAGTCCTGTGCCGGCGCCAATAGCCATTAAAAATTGCCAAGCACTCGCTATAGAATCCATATAAAATGTTACAATTGCAGATAGAATCATTAAAACCATTGTTACAATTTGAGAAAAATTAACATAATGTTTTTCAGGTTTTTCTTTTACATATCTTTTATAAACGTCGTTTACCAGATAACTTGCTCCCCAATTTAATTGTGTGCCTATTGTCGACATATAAGCCGCAGCAAAGGCAGCTATCATTAAGCCGCGTAAATATGCAGGTAAATCAGATATAAGAATACGTATATAACCTGTTTCCGGGTCTGCTAAAAACTTTGGATCATGCTGCAAGCGAACCACTGCAACTAGCGCAACAAGGATCCATGGCCATGGACGAAGCGCATAGTGAGCAACATTGAACCACAATGTTGCAAGAAGAGAATGTTTTTCATTCTTAGCGCTGAATATTCTTTGAGCAACATATCCACCTCCGCCCGGTTCAGCTCCGGGATACCATGATGCCCACCAATTTACTGCAATGAAAACAAAGAATGTAATCATCGGCATCCAAGTAGAATTCAAATTCGGCACCATAGCTAAAATTGAACTCGTTGAATCTCTTGATTTGTCGATTGCATGAAGCTGAGTTATAAGACTTCCCATACCTCCGGTTGCGTTAACGGCAAAAACAGCAAGTATAATAACCATTCCCATTTTTAATATAAATTGAAAAAGATCTGTCCATAATACTCCCCATAATCCGGATAAAGTAGAAATAGATGCGGTTATAAACATTATTCCGATTGCAATTGCGAGCGCTTCAATTTTATCTATTCCAAGAACAAGCATCATAATTTTTACAATTGCAAGGTTAACCCAACCCATTATTATCAAGTTTATCGGAAGACCAAGATATGATGCGCGGAATACTCTAAGGAAAGCCGCAGGTTTCCCGCTATAACGGATTTCTGCAAACTCGACATCGGTAAGAACACCGGCACGACGCCAGAGTTTTGCGTAGAAAAATACAGTCAGCATTCCGCTGAAAGCCATACTCCACCATATCCAGTTCCCGGCAATACCGTTTCTTGCTACTAACCCTGAAACCACAAGTGGAGTATCTGCTGCAAAAGTAGTAGCAACCATTGAAGTTCCCGCAAGCCACCAACTTACATTTCTACCGGAAATAAAAAAGTCGCTGACACTTTGTGTTGCTCGTTTACGAAGATAAAACCCAACCGATAAATTAAATAAAAAATATAAGGCAATTACGATCCAATCAATATAATTTAACTGCATTTTAAAACTCCAAAAAAAATTAAAATAATTTTAACAACTCTCAAATTAAGAATCTTATTTCCTCAAATTATCGTAGTATAAAGCCGCTGCACCAAGGATTGATATATTTTCAATTTCAGAAACTTCAATCTTAATGTTTTCAATTGATTTTGAATAGTAAAAACTACTTATAGATTTATACATTTCATCTTTAAAATAATTATAGGACTTAGCAACTGAGCCTCCGAGTATAATAGTCTCCGGATCTAAAGAATACATAATAAGCTTTATTGCTTCGCCAATATTAGATCCAAATTTTGAAAATATTTTAATCGCCTTTTTATCTCCTTCTTCGGCATTTTTAAATAGTTCCTCACCTGTTATATTGTATTCATTTATAAAGAATTGCCCGCTGCAATAGT
>JAJYOQ010000609.1 GCA_021796135.1 Bacteroidota bacterium | reverse complement strand
CTGATAATATTCCAATAAATACGGTTGCGTTTCCGTCAAACTGGCATTTATCAGTGGCAAGAGCACTAAACACGGCATACTATTTAATAAAGAACGAAGGATTAAATGCAGAAAAAGTTTCTATTGTCGGTTATTCAGAATATAAACCGATTGCATCAAATTTAACTTCCGAAGGAAGAGCTACTAATAGAAGAGTTGATATTATAATAATTAAGAAATAAAATCATGAAAATAAACACTAGACAATTTGGCGAGATTGAATTCAATCCTGAATTATTAATTAATTTCTCGAATGGTATCTTCGGATTTGAAAATCTCAAGAACTATTTGTTAATTAAAGTTGATGATGATTTCTTTTATTGGCTAAATTCAATTGAAGAGCCGGAAATTGCATTTCCGATGATAGGTATAAGAGTCATTGATGATAAATATCCATCAGAAAATGAAGGTGAACCTTTCGGGATAGTTACAATGAATTCTGATATTATGAAAATAACAATTAATTTAAAGGCGCCAATTTATATAAATCAGGATACAAAAAAAGGTATCCAGCGAATTTTGGATAATGACAATTATCCGGTAAACTATAACTTATTTAAAGAAGGATAGATGCGGTAATAACATGTTAATTTTAACCAGGAAAATTGACGAGGAGATTAATATTGATTCCAATATTACAATTAAAGTTCTTGCAATTTCTGAAGGACAAGTTAAATTAGGAATCACTGCTCCCGATAACATAGCAATTTTCAGAGGAGAAATTTATGCTAAAGTTAAACAAGAAACTATTGAAGCCTTTAAAAATAGCACGAATAAACCGCTGGACTTATCAAAGCTCAAAATAACAAATATTAGAAAATTGAATGATGGACACTAAGAAAGAACAGGTAAATATTCTTGTAGTAGATGATTCCGATATAATCTGTCATACTCTAAAAACTTTTTTCAGCAATTATGATATTGAAATTGTATTTAGCCATGACGGACTTGACGGAATACAAAAAGCAGCAATGGCAAAACCTGTTTTAATTTTTCTTGATCTTCTAATGCCTAATTTTGACGGAATAAAGATGCTCCAGGTTATTAAAGTTTTAGATGGTCTAAAAGATATTCCGGTTATTGTAATTAGCGGAAATACGAATAGGTCTAATGTAGTTACAGCGATTGAAACAGGAGCTGATCGAATAATATCAAAACCATTACAAAAAGAAGTCATTCTTAAAAGTGTAACCGAAATATTAGGAGAAGGATTTCTTGAGAGCCTGAAAAAGACCAATGTCTTTTCATCTACTGAGATAAAAGATATCAAAAAAGAATTATGCGGATATTTTTTATCTACTTTCCCTCAGAAAAAAAAGATTATACTGCAGGCATTGGATGACTCAGATTATGACACAATTAAAACGCTGATGCACGAAATAAGAGGTATCGGAGGCACAATCGGATATCCGAATCTCAGTCTGCTCGGCGGAATTATCGAAGACCAATTAGGCGGTAAATATCTAAATTGGGAAAAACTTAGGGTGATGTGCGACCAGGTTTTTGCAGCAATTGACGAAATTGAAAAATCATTTAACGAATTAGAGAAATAAAATGTTTGTAATTGTTGGTGCAGTGGTCGTTATAGCCTCGATTGTTATTGGATTTTTCATATCGGGCGGTAATTTTTTACTTCTGCTTCAATGGGCAGAATTAATTACTATAACCGGAGCCGCAATTGGTAGTTTGTTAATTGCATCTCCGATGAGCCTTCTTAAAAAAATATTCGCTGAAATCCCGAAGGCGCTAAAACCTGATAATTATACAAAGAAGGATTATCTCGAACTTCTAAAATCATTTAATGAGCTCTTTCTTGTTGCTCAAAGAGATGGTCTATTAGCGGTTGAAAAACATATTGAAGATCCGAGAACCAGCCAAATTTTATCAGCAAATAAAAAATTTGTAGAAAATGATATTACAAGGAATTTCTTCGCAGACACTATGAAAGTCATGCTGTCCGGAGGCGTTCCGCCTCATGAATTGGAAGAATTGATCGATACCGAGATTGAAACTCATGAGCTTGAATCAAAGCCGGTTCCGGCAGCAATTTCCAGAGTCGGTGACTCTCTTCCGGGGTTAGGTATAGTAGCCGCGGTACTAGGAATAATTGTCACTATGGCTTCTATAGACAAAGGTGCAGAGGTTGTTGGTCATCACGTAGCCGCTGCTTTAGTCGGAACTTTTTTAGGCGTATTACTAGCATACGGCTTTGTAAATCCGCTTGCTGCCAACATTGAGCATAATATGGAAACAAGAGCCCGAGTTCTACAAACAATAAAAGCTTGTATAGTAGCATATGCAAAAGGAAATCCGCCTATTATAGCAATTGAAATAGCAAGAAGAACAATATTTTCTGATGAACGACCGACATTTTCCGAATTGGAGAATTATGTAAGAGGCAAGAGCTAATCATGTCGTTAGGTTCAGAAACTCCCCCTAGAATTATAAAGAAAATTAAAAAAAGTCATGGAGGCGGACATGGCGGCGCCTGGAAAGTTGCTTATGCTGATTTTGTAACAGCCATGATGGCACTTTTTATTGTGCTTTGGGTATTAAGTCAGGATCAAGCTGTAAGAAAGTTAGTTGCTAATTATTTTAGAAACCCGATTGGATTTTCTAATAAAAGTTCAAGCTTATTACAAGGCGAGATACCTTCTTTGATCAACGATAAAAATGTCTCGGTTCAGCAAGCTCATGATAAAGAAATGGAAATCTTAAAGAAAATGGGCGATGAAATTATCGGAGATTTATCAAGAGATGCTAAGTTTAGTAATTTAATGGGGCAAATTAAAATTGAATTTGTGAAAGAAGGGCTTCGTTATAATTTTATCCGCCATA
>JAJYOQ010000608.1 GCA_021796135.1 Bacteroidota bacterium | reverse complement strand
TTGCAGAATCCGAATTGGGTGAGTTAGAATCCGAAAAGGAAAAACTAGAAGAGGAAATTAAATACCTGCTACTTCCAAAAGATCCAAATGATAATAAAGGTATTATTATGGAAATAAGAGCAGGGACTGGGGGAGAGGAAGCGGCATTGTTTGCCGGTGAATTGTATAGAATGTATTCTCGGTTTGCTGAAGCAAAGGGCTGGAAAATTGAGCTAATTGACATCAATGATACTGGACTTGGCGGAATTAAAGAGGTTGTATTTTCTATCACTGGCATTGGCGTTTTCGGTGAATTGAAATTTGAAAGCGGTGTACACCGTGTACAAAGAGTACCTACTACAGAAGCTAATGGACGCGTTCATACTTCCGCTGCATCAATTGCAGTCTTGGCTGAGGCTGAAGACGTACAAATTGATATTAACCCTAATGATCTCCGCATTGATATTTTTAGATCCGGAGGTGCAGGAGGGCAAAATGTAAATAAAGTTGAAACTGCAGTAAGGATGACACATATCCCTACTGGGATTGTTGTTCAATGTCAGGATGAAAGATCACAATTAAAGAATCGTCAAAAGGCTATGAAAGTACTTCGTGCTAGATTATACGATGCAAAACTAAAAGAACAAAATGCAGAAATCTCAGCCAAAAGAAAATCTATGGTAGGAAGCGGGGATCGCAGCGATAAAATAAGAACATATAACTATCCGCAGAATAGAGTAACAGACCACAGAATTGGACTGACACTTTATAATCTATCTAATATAATGGAAGGTGATTTGCATGAGTTGATTGAACAACTAAAGATTGCTGATAGAACAGAAAAGTTACAGGTGACTGGGGATGTTTAGAAATGTTTTTTATTTTATTGACTTTATAATTATTAAGCTGATATCATCTTCGAATTTTTTCTGAGTAAACTCTTCAAAATTGTTTTTTAATTCTTCCATTGAATTTTGAGTCTCTTGAAGATTCTCTAATACTTTTGTTAATTGATTGGCGCCGTATTGTTCACCTTCGGAATTTCTCGATTCAATAATTCCATCGGTAACTAAGAATATAGTATCGTTTCCCTGCAATTCTAGCGATACATCTTCATAGTTCCCTTGCTCTGCAAATCCAAGTAATAATCCTTTTGCTTGAAGCTTTTTTACTTCTCCAGATAAATGATTTTTGTATATTATCGGAAGATCGCCTGCCCCGCTATATTTTATTGATTTCGTTTTATTATTTAAAATTACAATTGATAAAGTAGCGAAAACTTCTGAAATCTTAGCATCTTGGTATACAGATTTATTTACCTGCTGTAATATCTGACTTGGAATAAATTCTTTTGTAGTTTCTAATGTCACTCTTATTGCACTTCTAACATAACCGGCGTATGCAAAAGCAAAATACCAAGCACCCCATTTTTTCCCCATAACATCTCCCAGAATTACTGCTAAATTTTCTTGATCAAGAATATAATAATCTATAAAATCGCCTCCTGGAATACCCTGAAAAGGCTGATGCCAATGTTGTATACTAAATCCTTGAAATTGAGGAAAATTATCTGGGACTACTTTAATGCGAAGAGAATCTGCTGCGCTATGCAATTCACTGACAATCTTTTGTCTCTCTTTTCCGAGACTTTGAATAATTGCAGTAACTTTTGCTACTACTACACGGGGACCGGCTGTTTTTAAAACATAATCTGTTATATCTAAATCATATCCTCCTAAGATATCTTCTTCATCGCTCTTAGAGGAAAGGAAAACAAAAGGAATTGCTTTTAAATCAGGTTCTGAAAGAAGCATTTTCCTAAACTGATAACCATCAATATTTGGCATCATTATATCTGATATGATTAAGTCAGGCAAATTCTTTTTTGCCTTATTAAAACCTTCCTCTACTCCTGAGGCTGTTTCACATTCAAAACCGGCTTTATTAAGATTATATTGAAATAGTTTAGCAAGCGTCGAATCATCATCTACTAATAAAATTCTGGCTGCATTTCTCGCGAATGATTGTTCAAGATTCTTTTTTACCCCATACACTTTGTAAATCTCAGTCCGTCTAATTAATGCCTGAACTTTTAATGTTAACTCTTCTACATTAAATGGTTTCGTAATAATATCATCACCGCCTGCATCCATTGCTTTGGATTTATCTTCCATTGAATCCTTGGCTGTGACGAATACAAAAGGCAATACTCTATAATTTTCATTCTCGCGTACTTTTTTGCAAAATGTATAACCGTCCATTTCCTCCATTGTAACATCACAAAGTACTAAATCAATTTTATTATTTGCTAATTGTTCAAATCCTTTGTTTGCATTTTCTGCTTCAAGAACATGGTACTGCTTCTTTGTCAGATTGTGGCTAAGTATTTTCCGGATAGTTTTATCATCATCAATAATTAAAATTGTTTTTGAATCTGGGTCACTCATTTTTGTCCGAGATTTTGATTAAAACTTTTAATTGCATCTTCTTTTGTTTTGAATGCTTCAAATACCCTGTACATCCTTGTCAACTCAAACATTGAATGTACCGCAGGTTGAAAACCTACAAGACGTAAATCTCCTCCTAATCCCGATATCTTTTTTAGAGAGACTACTAAGGCTCCTAAAAAAGTTGAGTCAATAAATTCACATTCCGTCAAATCAACGACAATTTTTCGGGTTCCGATTTCTATTTCTTGTGTTAGAGTTTTTTTAAACTCTTCTGCTTCTTTTAAAGTAGCTCTTGTCAAGTTGACGCATTCTACTACAACATCATCATATTTTTCTCTAATAAAATCCATTTTTAAGCCTAAAATTATTTAATAACTCTAATTACCGTAGCGATTTTCTATTTTATATTTTTCCATAAGCCGGTAAATTGTTGTTGATTTGACGGAATGTGAATTT
>JAJYOQ010000082.1 GCA_021796135.1 Bacteroidota bacterium | reverse complement strand
AGCGGATTCCCCCATAACTGCCCGGTGACACTGAAATAATCCGGCGGCACTCCCGCTACTGAAATAAGATTTCCGTTTTCATCTACTGTAAAAAGATTTTTATTCGCCCATAAATCAGCGCTGTCATACGCTATAAATATTGGCATGTCGCCTATTATTTTTATTCCTTTTTCGTTGGCGTATTTTTTTATTTTATCCCATTGCCTAAAAAAATTAAATTGTACGAATTTATGATACTGAATATCATCTGATAATTTTTCTTTCCAAGTTTTAATAGCCTTAGCTTCACGTTTGACCAGCTCTTTATCCCAGCTCGTCCAAACCTGCCCTCCGTGATAATCTTTCGATGCCATAAATAATGAAAAATCATCTAGCCAATCATTATTTGATTCACAGAATGACTTAAATTCAACCTCTAGTCCGTTTGGATTTTTCTTAAATGATTCAAAAGCCTTTTTTAATAAGAATCTTTTATAATTAATTACATCACCGTAATCGATTTGATGCGGATTTTGATATGGTGTATTTTCAATTTCTCTCTCTTCAAGAAAACCGTCTTCACAAAGCTTTTCAGGACTTATTAATATCGGGTTCCCTGCAAATGCCGAGAAACATTGGTACGGAGAATCTCCGTATCCGGTTGGTCCTAAAGGAAATACCTGCCAAAGCTTTTGTCCGGCAGCTTCTAAAAAATTTACAAAATTATAAGCTTCGCTGCCTAGATCGCCGATCCCGAACTTTCCAGGTAATGAACTGGGATGTAATAATATTCCTGCTGCTCGATTAAATCTCATTTTAACCTCTGGTTTTTTCCATTCACTTATTTGAATCTTGATGTTTCTATATTAATTTTTTTTTCAAAAATGAATAAATATCTGACCATGCCTTCTTTGCATCTTTTTCATTATAACTATTTTTGTTGTAAGAATTCATAAATGCATGTTTCCCTTCAGGATAAAATATTACTTTTGCCTTTATTAAGTTTTTCTTAGCTGCTTTTGCAAAATTCTCTACAACATTAGGAGGAAATACTTTATCGCTGTCTCCGAATACGCATAGTATCGGGCAATGAATCTCTTTTAATAAATGCCCCGAATAATCTAAGCTTCCATAGCAAACAACGCATGCCTTTAATTGAGGTATATTTAATGCAGTTTGAAAAGAATATCCTCCTCCGAAACACCATCCGATGGAACCGATTCTCTTATTATCTACTGACTTCATTTTATCTAAATATCTAAAAGCAGACTTGAGATCGGTTATCGCCCTTTCTTTTGGAAGTGTACTGCTTAATTGCGCAGCTTCTTTAAAATCGGAGGTTACCTTTCCTCTGTATAGATCAACTGCTAATGCTGTTATTCCGTGTCTAGCAAAATCATCTGCATTTCCTTTCATCCATTGAGTTAATCCCCACCATTCATGAACTAGAATTAATGCTGGAAATTTTCCCTTGCCAACGGGTTCTGCCAAATATGCGCTGACAGTGTCATTTCCGCTTAAGTATCTTATTACTGAAGTTTTTATCTGATACTTTTTTAAATTATTTACTTTCTGTCTTCCGAAACTAATCCCTGCTGACAGTAAGGTTAAAATTATTATTGCTGAAAACCTGCAAAAATATCTTTTCATATCCTTTCTCCTAATATTTAATTAAACATCATTTCTTTTTTTTGCCAATACTCTCTTTGCTGTTTCATAAACATTATTTGCAGTGAATCCGTATTTCTCCATAACTATTTCAACCGGTGCAGAAGAACCGAATTTTTCTACGCTTATATTTTCTCCGCTGTCGCCTGTGTATTTTTCCCAGCCCATTTTTACTCCGGCTTCTACAGATACTCTTGCTTTAACAGCCGAAGGAAACACGCTTTCTTTGTATTCTTCTGATTGCATTTCAAATAATTCCCAGCTTGGAAAACTTACCACACGCACTCTTTTCCCTTCTGCTCTTAATTTTTCTCCGGCTTGAAGAGATATAGATACCTCCGATCCAGACGCCATTATAATTACTTCGGGTACGCCCGGACTATCCGATAAAATATAAGCTCCGCGTAATAGTCCTTCAGCAGACGGATATTTATTTTGATCAATTACCGGCATTCCTTGCCGAGTCAGCAGTATAGCTACCGGGCTTCCTTTATGTTCTATTGCATATCGCCATGCATAAGCTGACTCATTTGCATCACCCGGACGTATAACTATTACAAACGGGATACATCGCAAAGATGCGGCTTGTTCAACTGGCTGATGTGTCGGTCCATCTTCTCCAACTCCGATGCTGTCATGAGTAAATACATATATCGGTTTTATTTTTGAAATTGATGCAAGTCTTATCACCGGGCGCATATAATCGCAAAACATCAGGAAAGTTGAACCAAAAGGAATCACTCCTCCGTACAATGCCATCCCGTTTAATAGACTACCCATGGCATGCTCGCGTATTCCGTAATGAAGTGTCCTCCCGAGATAATTTTCGGCGCTAAAACTGCCGAATTCTTTTAAAAATGTATCCGTCGACGGATGCAAATCAGCAGACCCGCCTATTAAAGTAGTAAGATATGGAGCAATGGTATTTAAAACCTTCCCGGATGAAGTTCTTGTTGCTATCTTTTTCCCTTCATCGGCAAATACAGGCAATTTTGACTTCCATTCCTCACCAAAATCTCCGCTCATAATTTTTTTGAAATACTTTGCATCATCCGGATATTTTGTTTCATACTGTTTAAATAATTCGTCCCAATCCTTTTCAAATTGTTTTCCCTTTTCGGCAGCAACTTTAAAATGTTCGGCTACTTCATTCGGGATATAGAAATTCGGTTCTTCAGGCCAGCCGAGATTTATTTTCGTAAGTTTTACTTCTTCAGCACCTAAGGGTGAACCATGCGCAGCGGATGTGTCATGTTTATTCGGACTACCGAACCCGATGTGAGTTTTAGTAATTATTAATGATGGTCTGGTTGTTTCTTCATGCGCATTTTTGACTGCTAAATCAATTGAATCAATATCATTTACATTTTCAATTGTTTGGACATGCCAATTATATGCTCCGAAACGTTTTTCAATATCTTCGGAAAATGATAATGCAGTTGAGCCGTCAATTGTAATTTTATTATCGTCATAAAAGAAAATAATTTTCCCGAGTTTCAGATGACCAGCAAGTGATGCCGCTTCATGTGAAATCCCTTCCATCATTTCACCGTCACTGCAAATTCCGTATATATAATGATCAATTATTTTAATATCATTCTTATTAAATAAAGCAGCAAGATGCGCTTGCGCTATTGCCATTCCAACAGCATTTGCAAACCCTTGCCCGAGTGGTCCTGTTGTTGTCTCCACTCCCGGCGTAAGTCCGAATTCCGGATGCCCGGGAGTTTTGCTGCCCCACTGCCTGAACTGTTTAAGCTGTTCAAGCGGAAGATCATACCCGCTTAAATGGAGAAGAGAATAAAGAAGCATACTGCCGTGACCAGCCGACAATATAAATCTGTCACGATTTAACCAATGCGGATTAGCAGGATTGTGTTTCATTAGTTTCGCATATAACATATAACCAATCGGAGCACAGCCCATAGGCATTCCCGGATGTCCCGAATTAGCTTTCTGCACACCGTCAATTGCTAGAAATCGTATTGTATTTATAGAAAGTTGTTCAATTGTATTATTATACTCAGCCATTACATTCTCCGTCTAAATTTTTTTTCTGTATTATTTAAATATATTAAAAAGTGATCGAATTTGCCGAACGAAACTAATTAATTACACTTTATTTTCTATCATTTAACAATGAATAATAATTCACGTTCTGGTTTTTACTTATTTCATTAAGTAAGCTTTTTGAGATAAGTCTGATTGTATATTTCCAGTTAAAGCTTCATCCAATTAAAATAATTAGGAAAAGTATCCCAATATTATTTAATTTCTAAAATCATTTTGTTTCTCTTTCATCCGCTAAATATAACCCGGATTTTTCAAACAATTGATCATCAAGTTTGGGATTTACTTCCACTTTTTTAATTTCGATTTTCTGTTTGGAAGTGGTGCCCGGAGTGTCGGTTTCCAAAAGGAATGCATACATTATCCCGTCAACTTTTTTGTATTTGCGGAAATATGTTTCAACTTTCACAGCCTTGCCATTTTGAAAAATATTTCCGACCCATTTTAGCTCAAGAAAGGACTTGCAATCGATATAATCATATCGTACGTCTCCGTCCTTCATTGTTACAATAAGTTTATAAGCATCCTTGCCATTAATTTTTTCTTTTCCTGCAAATTCGATTCTATTTCCTTTAGCCTTATAATCTACCAGAGGTCCGTCAATATCAGCGCTGCCAGCGGTGTTTTTTAGTTCATCTGCCGTCATTGGGCGTGCTGTATCGCTGCCGCTTAAAGGGTTTAACACCCATCCCGTCTTACCGTTCATTGTTCTAATAATTTTCTTTCCATTAATAATTATTTCATCTTTCATTTTTCCCGGTTGCTTCATTTCCACCATAAAAGGATTGTTCTGATTTGAACCAAAAGATATATCACCGATTATTCGCTGAGTTTTAATTGCTTTAATTTTTTCGATTCCTCCCCTAGCATTGAGATTATTTGCAATTATTTCATCAACGGACTGAGCATTAACCTCAATCATTATTATCGTAACCACAATTAACGACTTGAATAGAAATGAGAACAAAGACTTGATGCCGGAATTTTGCATAAATTTTTCCTTTAAATTAATAAAATTGCAGAGAAAAAACTTTTAAATGTATAGCTGAAAGAATTATATGCACATAAATTATCGATTGTAATCCAATTCAAAATGAGCGCCTTCTTGATTAGCACTATATCTGCCGGTGCCTTTTATGCCTTTTAATTCTCCCATACCTGAACCTTCAATTATTTGCAGAGTGGAACTTGCTTCACCATTCTCAAATGTTCCGTGATCTTCAATTACAAAATTTCCTTCTTTTCCCTGTACCTTACCGACAAATCTGATTAATCCAATATACGTAGCAGATGATTTATGTTGATCATTCTCATCGAAATATTTATAAAACATCAAATATTCTACAACCGCCTTACCATCAATTTGTCCGCTCATCGAGTATTCAACCGATGCTTTAGTCATTTTCATTTCAGAAGAAATTTGATCATACAATTTTTCTTCCCACTTCTTTACTGTATATGTACCAATTGCCTTCATTTAAGTTCCTCATTGCTTATTCTTGTTGACTAAGAAAGTGGCTGCTGACCGGCATCCCAAAACTACAATGCTGCAAATATAACTACTTTTTAATTATGGCATACTTTTATTTACAATCCATGTCAAAAAATAATTCCAAAACGCTTTTAGGTCAAGCATTTACTTGCTAAGAAATTTTATTAAAGTCTACTTAAAAACAAGATTTAGATTCCATTTGGCAAATGAATTGTCTTGAACAATTTGTAATATGTTATCAATTTTGTGAATGCTAAATGTACCCTCAAAATATAAACTATTGTGCCAAATGTCATCCATTCGAAGCCAGCAAAAATCATCCATTACAATATTTCCCTGATTAATTGAATATCTTCCGGAATCACCCAATGAATCAGAAGCTAAAGTATCTGAGGAATAATCTGCAATAGCAGAATATTCATATGTTGAATCATTAAAAAAAATTGAAATAGATCCAGATTGTGTCACTGCAGAAGAATAATTTTTATAATTCTTATATGTAACTGAAAACGTTCCTGAATATTCTCCCTTGTTAATTGCAATATTACTCTCTGGCGATACTGTATTTTTGCAAGATGGAAGCACAAAGATCAAAAAATAAAATAAGAATGATTTGAAGATAGTTTTTATGTTTTCCATATTATTATTTAAGGACTGCAATACTTAAAAGGAAAAGTTACATTTAATAATAAATTATTATTTGCATCCAACATAAATAGAATATCTATTTCAAAAGAATTAATTTCTTCGTTTGTACAAAACTTCCTGCTTCAATTCTATAAAAATAAACCCCGCTAGCAAACTTGCTCCCGTCAAATTGAACTTGATGACTCCCTGAAATTTGATCGCCGTTTACAAGTGTCGCAACTTCTCTCCCAAGCAAGTCATATATCTTCAATACAACTTTACTGTTAACCGGTAATTGGTAACTGATGGTTGTAGTCGGATTAAATGGGTTTGGATAGTTTTGGTTCAATGTAAATGTACTAACGGCTTTATTTAATTTGATTCCTGTAAGTATTGATGAGTTAAATGTATACACATCATTAATTGTAATTCCATGGTTAGCAATAATTAAAAACTGATCTTCACCTGTAGCATCAGGCGAAAATGGAACCGAGCCTATCCTTGAAAAAGTGCAGAACCACATTACCGGTATGGGCGTGGTCGAAGATAATGCATCCTCAGCAAATGCTGAATTTAAAGTTGTGCTATAAAGAGCATTAAATATCCATAGCCATTCTCTTGGACCTATAGAAGATGTATTATCATATTGGGTATAATCAGGAGGCCAATATTTTCCGTCAACTAAACCATTAACGGCATTATTTTCTAAATACCCGACAACCAACCTTTGGGGATGAGCAGGATCATCAACATTCCAGGCTGATAGTGGTACAGTTTGCGCAAAATCCTGAAATGCATAAATACCTCCAGTAGTATGAATTATGTGCGAAGCAAATCTTGGATCGGCAGCCGGATTACCGGCGTTTCTTAAATAGCGATATCCGTAGGAAAAATTCACATCATTAGCTGCGGGGAAATTTGGATTAAATCCGGTAGTATCTGTTACCTGAGCTAAGGTTAGCAAAGTATTATGAAGATCTGCAGCAGGAACTGTTTGCGGGTTACCATTAAATACATTATCAGGCGAACCCCAGCCAATTGCTCCGTTAAAGCCTTCAAAACCAAAAGCTCCGGCATTATTTGCCCACGTGAATCTCCTCGTTCCTTGCGGTATAGACCAATCTTTCATCCCGTTCGGCGGACTTGATATTGTAATTAGAAAACCGTCTATATCTGCAGACGGAGTTGTCTGAAGTGACTGTTTTGAAAGCAGTATCGTATTAGTGCTTAAATCTTTCAAACCCCAGATAAGAGCGCCTTGTAATGTATCAAAGAGAACTGAATAATTGTGACCTGTCAGCTTTGAAGGATCAGTTATAAGTACGGAAATATTTCCTGTTGATTGACCGGAAGTATGCGTAACCTTAACATAATCCCCGTAGTTCGGTCCGGGAAGATTATGATTATAAGCTATATTCTGTATTTGAAAATTACTCTCCGTATTATTTGGATTTGCATTGATTCCGGGATTATAGGCATAGCTTGTTACTGAATAATAATAATTCTTTCCCTTTATAAAAGGAGCATTATTTATATAATCTTTTGAAGCGGTAAAATTGTATTGAAGTCCGTTATCAGTTCCAAATTGCTGTTGAGGAAAGTATAAATTATCAGTGGCAGGGTTAATCGATTCCCCGAATATTGATTTTATTCCGTCTACTTTATCAAATGTAGCAATAAGTTTTCCGTTGTCCTTAGATGGAAGATCAGAAGATAATTGATAAACATTATATCCTTCAAAAGAAAACCCTGATTGACTGAATTCCTCAGCGATATGTTCCCATTGAATCTGTATAGAATCATTATTGTTTGTGACTGTCATTATCGGACTTCCTGGTGAAGGTGTTTTTATTCCCTGCAACATGTTATGAAAGGCAAGTAAGGCATTATAACTATTTTCCTTTATTGTATAAACCGAATGAAGATAATCCTGCCCGTCTCCAGCAATTTCAGCAAAAACTACTTCCTGAGTATCTCCCGGCGCAAATGTAAATGGTCCTGACGCCATCCCAAGTCGTCGGTCTCCGGGTGGAATTGTCACACCGTCAAGCCATCCTGTGCCTGCGACAGGATCTCCAGTAAAAAAATAGTAAATTGGAATTAAACTATATGGTGGTAATCGTTGTCCGACAAAAAATCCATTTTCTCCATTAAAGTAATTATACATCTGAGTTGCACCTGCAGGCGATCCTAAGGGTGGATCCAAATAATAAACTATGTTTCCGCTACTGTTGACAAAGAAATATGAAGCAGTCATAGGCAGGTTCTTTTTGCCTATTATTTTATTCCCATTATAAATTGCCGTATCAGTGGATTTCCCATTTACTATTGGACCTTCCAGAAGTGACATGCCGACAGATGGAGGAGTAGCCGGTGCATATATTTGATCGACCGGTTGTCCGTTGTATGCGTAAACTAAATTCAGTGCGCTGTCTGTGCCTACAAGATCATCACCCGCATACCCAATATCCGGATCTGACCATAATGAAATGTACATACTGTCAATTGTATTCTTTTGATATCCCTTATTTATAATTGTGAATTTTTTGAAATAAATATTTCCCAATGCTCCGCCTGAATTATATGCCCAGTAAGTTGCATGAAGTTCTATTCCCATCGGCTGAGTCCCATAAAGGTTGGTTGTTAAATTTGGATCAAGATCATTTGCCACATAATACACTGTTTGATCAGCTCCGTTGATTCCCGGAATATCAATATTGGGTTCATATATTCCGTCACCGTTTACATCCGTAAAAGGAGCACCAAGATCATTTGAAGTTCCTGCAGCCGGCCACTCAGTCCAATCGGCTTCATATTGTGCCCGTAATGCTGTTGTGCTTGTTCCCTCTAAAGTCGCTTCACTGGTCAGGTCAACTGGAGGTCCGCCGGGATAAATATCCGGTCTAACTCGATAAATTCTCCATCTCGTATCAGTATTTGGATTAGCGGCTGGTTGTCCGTTTGATAAAATTGGGCCTGGCTCAAGCCCAGTGGTATAAGTGGATCCTCCTACTCTTACCTGTGGATCGCCGCTTACAAAGCCGCCCCAAAGTAATCCTGTTTCATAAAATACAGATTTACCGCTGCCTTTTGGAAATTGCATTCCTTCGAGGTTAGGATTTGGATTATAATCACTAAATCCATTGTTAGATTCAATAGCCTCTAAGTTATTTATGTCTAAATATGTATTGCCATTTGGCACGCTTAGAGTATTTTGTGGTCTTTTATTATTACCCGGAATTGTTTGAAGGTGCGGCTTTACAAAACCCTGAGCAATTAATATCGAAGTGAAAGATAGTATCGATAAAAATACAAATATCTTTTTCATATGTAACTCCGTAATATTTCTTACCCTTATATTAACAGGTAAAAATTATTTTATTTCCCGCGCATTAACAAGGACAGTTGAATTATAAATATAAAACAACTAACTGGTCATAATTTATTAAATTAATTTATAAAGATAAAGATATCCCTCCATTAATCCCGATCCATGAAATTGTTTGGTTGGAGCCGGAATCATTTAAATTAGATTCTTTAACGTTGATATCTATCGCAATTATGCCCGGAGGAAGACTATACCTAAATCCGATCATAGGTGAATAAATAAAGTTTGAAACGACTGTTGCTCCTGCTAAAGTAGAACTTGAGAATGCAATGCCGGCATCAAACCCTAAGTAAGGTTCTAAACTAAATCCCGGAATATTTATGAAGAGCTTAGGTCCAAGCGTAATCGGTATCGAATACATATTAATGCCGGTTCCAAATTCATGCACACCGCTATTTGACGTGCTATATATTGTTTTGTATGGCCAATTATCGTATCCAACTGACAGTGATAGTCCAACCGGAATTATAGGAATTTTATAATCAATTGAAAGCGAAGCACCATATCCATTATTAATAAAATTACTCATATTACCAATAGGAATTTGTATCCCTCCGTTCAACGTCAAACCCATTTGAGCAAAAGTTATATTAAAATTAAACAGAATTAAAACAAGTAAAATTAAAGGGAATAATTTTTTCATAAAGAACCTCTTTTAAATCAGTAAAGTTAGATTATCAAATTATTAGCATTAGTTACTTAGTACTGTAAAATTTGTTAGTATCACATTTCCACTAGGTGCCGAATTATGAGAAATATCCATAGTAAATTCGGATATTCCAATATTTTTTTTGAGCGATAAAATAACTGCGTCGCTATTTATAGGAGTCGAAAAATATACACTGCCTGAATCGCTGAAAGCCTGATTAAATCTATAAAAGCTAATCTGGTCAACCATTAAATGCGAATCTTCGAAGTTTACAATTCCATCAGCGGTTTCAGTAACTTCAAATAAGATGGTATCAGGAGCCATAGCCGAATCATTGCCAGTGTTAAAATAATGTCTTGTTGCATCCAAAATTGATCTAATTTCAAAGTCTGAGCTGGATTTACTGCTTATTATTCCCCAGGTAAGAATTCCTTTCGCTTCATAAGTAATTGGAAGTTAAGAGCGGTTGATTAGATCATAATTGAACGTCCAATTATTACCAACTTTCAATGGAAAATAATCATTGACCAAATAGCTACCGCTTGATGCGGGATTTGATGAACTTTTTTTACAGCCAAAAAAAATAAAAGAAATGAATAGAGAAAAAGTAAAGAATTGAATATATTTCATTTCATATCCCTTTCAATATTTTATTATAATTGTCTAAATATATAGGTTCATTTCCCGGAGAGGTGTTCGGAATTTCTACTGCAGATATTTCATTTCTGAACAGCTTAATATAAATTGTTAATAACGAGCGCATCTCAGCTTTTCCCCTCGTATAACAATTTGATTACTATTTCTCGTATTCATGTTTAGGAATAAATACACTTTCCCGATAAATTCTTAAATCAAATTAAATAATAAGTCTTTAACCTGCAAGAAAATATTTTGTTATCTGAAAATCATTTTAAAACAATTATGTTGCTTGTTTAAAATTATGTGGAGTATTAGGTTTCTGTACAAGTTGATAAAAGTGGTATCTCTCAATTATCACAAATTACTTTTCCCTTGTTTTTCACAGTACCTTTCCACATCAAACTTCCTCTTACACCCATTATAATTCATATACCGTATCTTCCCGAAAACTGCTCGGTCAAACCACGCTCTGTCATGTATTCCACCGATAGACCAGGCACAGCCAGCATAACCATTCGGATCTCTGCCGTCTAATTCATACTTATCATTTAAGTATATAGAAATTCTTAACGCTTCTTCGGGAGATGAAGTCCACTCTAAAATTTTCTTTGCCCAATACATCCTCATAAAACCATGCATTTTCCCCGATGCTAATAATTGATTCTGCGCAGCATTCCATAATTGATCATGCGTTTGTGCTTGTTCAAATTGCTCTAATTTATAAACAAATTCCCTTTCGTCTTTTCTATGCTCTTCCAAAGATTTTTTTGCCCAATCCCTAAATCCATTATAATTATCATAATTAGAATTATAAAAACAATAATTATCTGCGAGTTCTTTTCGTATTATTAATTCATCTAAAAATGAATTAATCGATTCGTTTCTAATCTGCAGCTTTTCAATATTTAGTACAATCCTTTGTGCAGATATCTGCCCGAAATGAAGGTATGGAGATAAATTTGATTGTGCATCTTTTGTCGGGTCATTTCTTAATTCAGAATAACTTTCCAATTTATTATTAATAAACTCGTTCATTATTTTTAATGCAGAAGTTTCTCCCGGTTTTAACCAATTAACTTTTTTTATCGTTCTGTCAATTTTTAAACTGGTTTCAACTTCTTCCCAATTAACATTATGTCCCGAATCCGGATTTGATTTCATCTTTTGAATCTTAGTATATTCTTCTAAAAATTCAGGGAGAGCTTTTTCTATCTTGGGACGCAGCGTATATGCAGCAAACTCTTCTTTTTGGGAGACATAAAAACATGGAACAATATTATGCGCATCTACTTCATAAAATGAAATATCTATTTGTTTAGCTACTTCATCTTTCCAGTTCTTCTTAATTTTTAATGGATCGAAATCTGCAATTAATGCCCCGGCACGTATTTGAGTTAAAAATTTAGGAAGGGTTTTATGAGGAGTTCCAATCAATATATTAAATACAATATTATAATTACGCAATTCAATTTCTGCCTCCCTCAGCCCTTTCAGCATGAATCCGAATTGCCTCTCAGTTGCTCCGAGAAAATTGGTATTAAGACAAAACACAACTATCAAAGGTGTTTTTTTTTCAAGTGCTAACTTCTGAGCAAAAATTAATGCCCAATTATCATGCACTCGCTGATCCCTACTCATCCAATAAATAATCGGACCAGCTTTATCAGCCGATTTCTTTATTACCCTGATTCTCTTTTCATTCATAAAATCTAAACAGGTACTAAAAGTAGGGGGATTTTGCTTGCTTTACTTATTTTAGGAGATATACTCCCTGCCCAGAATGCTTCAGTTCCCTTTTTCCCGTGTGTTGCCAGTATGATCAGATCTGCATTGATTTGCTGTGCAGTTTCTATTACTGCTATTGCAGGATCACTCCTGGATGCGCTGGTTGTAATTTTTAAGCCCGGCAATTCATGCTGAAAGGGCTGAGGG
>JAJYOQ010000607.1 GCA_021796135.1 Bacteroidota bacterium | reverse complement strand
AAGACTAACAATAAATCCATCAACCACTTTTAATAAAGATTCTTTTGCAGATTGGAATTATCCGAATGGCATATTGATGATGGCAATGATGGATCTTTCAAAAGCAACAGGTGATGAGCGCTATCGTGTGTTCGTAAAAAAATACTGTGACTTTATAGTAGAAAGTTTATCTCTATTTAAAAAACAGTATTACGAATACCATGATTTACGCACAAGTTATTACCGTATATTTAGGAAAAGCATGCTAGACGATGCCGGTGCGCCGGCACTTCCATTTGCCGAAATAACCTTATACGACAAAGCTCATGATTATGATTCGCTGCTTTTTGAAATGGCTAATTATGTTTTATATGATCAAGCAAGATTACCAGATGGGACATTATGCAGACCTGAGCCGGAGAAATGGACAATTTGGGCAGACGATTTATTCATGTCTGTACCGTTGTTAGTAAGAATGGGAAGGATAACAAATCGAAGGAAATATTTTGATGAAGCTGAAAAGCAGATTATCAACTTCAATAAGTATCTTTTTGACTCCCAAAAGAAATTATACAAGCATGGTTGGTTCAGTAAGACGAATCGAAAATCCAAAATATTTTGGGGAAGAGCTAACGGTTGGATATTATGGGCGGAGTCTGATGCTTTAAACTACTTACCGAAGGATAATAAATATTATAATGAAGTGGAAAGAATTTTTATAAATCATATAAAAGGGATATTGGATTGCCAGGATATCAACGGCATGTGGCATCAGGTGCTTGATGATAAAAATTCATTTGAAGAAACTTCTTGTACTGCAATGTTTATTGTTGCATTAGCAAAAGGAATAACAGGCGGTATTTTAGATAAAAACTTAAGTGCCAATGTATTTAATGCATGGAAAGCTCTTCAAACAAAAATAACATCTGCGGGCGTAGTAAAAGACATTTGTTGCGGAACCGGAATCGGAGACAGTAAAGAATTTTATGAAACAAGACATAGATATGATAATGATCCGCGAGGATTAGGCGCAATCATTTGCGCGGATGTTGAGATTGCCAAATTAGAAAATTATCTAAAAAAAGTAAGATGATGATTTTTCATTATTACAGAAAATATTTCTAACAAACGGTATTAGTATTAAGATTAAGGGTAAGATCAATAATAAGGTACGAAGATAAAACAGGATTAAAAATATTATGCATGCAAATGAAGAAAGTAAATTTACTGTTGAAAGATTAAGAATTGTTATTACACCAAACAGGCGAAAGTTGGGAGAATATTCTGCAGCAAATGTTATCCAGATAATAAAAAATATACTTCAAGATAAAGATGAAATTCGAATGATATTTGCAGCAGCACCTTCACAAGATGAATTTTTACAAGAATTAGTAAAAGATAAAAGTATCGATTGGTCTAAAATAATAGCGTTTCACATGGATGAATATATTGGGCTTCCGGAAAAAGCTGAACAATTATTCAGCGAATACTTAACACGGCATCTATTTCCAAAAGTCGATTTTAAGAAAGTTCATCTAATAAATTCCCATACAGATGATATTGATAAAGAGTGTGAAAGATATGAGTCGTTGTTAAAGGAAAAACCAATCGATATAGTATGCATGGGAATTGGAGAAAACGGGCATATAGCGTTTAACGATCCTCCAGTTGCAGATTTTTCAGATGAAAAGTTTGTAAAGATCGTAATGCTTGATGAAAGCTGCAGAAAACAACAGGTAAACGACGGATGTTTTTTAAGATTACCCGATGTACCGAAGAGGGCTATAACTATAACAATACCGGCTTTGTTAAACGGTAAATATTTGAATGTAGTTGTGCCCGGCATCAGAAAAGCAAATGCAATTAAGGATGTTTTATCGGGGGATATATCAACAGAATGTCCTGCTTCGATTCTTCGAAAGCATAAAAATGCGAATCTATATTTAGACTTAGATTCGGCAAGTAAATATATAAAATCAGCCTAAGGATTATAATGAAAAATATTTTAAGCTTTATATTATTTGGATTACTGATTCTCTCTTTTCCTAATTTATATGGGAAACCTTACAACTTAGCCTGTAAAGGGGCAATATTAAGTTCAGGTTCAATTTTTAGGTCAGAGGAAAAGCAGGAGGAATATTTCGCCTCGCTGGAGAGGTTTGGCAAAAAAGACAAAGATTTAAGTACTTATATTATAAATGACAGTATTAAAATAGGTGATGATGTAAATGGTTATGTTGGAAAAGTTTTGAAAAGCGAAAAACATACATGGAAAGATGATTCAACCGGATATGAAATAACTCAGTGGACAAATACCGGGACGAATTGGCATCTTTATTTTAACGATGAATCTTTTATCGATGACAGTACGGCAATAATTTATTCAAACCGAACCGGAAGAATCAATTTATATAAGCTGAGCCTAAACAATGGCGAGTTGACACAAATGACTGCAGATTTACATGTTAGACCAAATGTGTGGCATTTAAAAGATATTCAAACATTATGGTATTTGAACGGCGATACTTTAAAGACATTAAACACCGAGACTTTAAAAGCTAAAAATATTTATGTTTTTACAGAATATAAGCCGGTATCATTTTCAGTTACGTGCGATGCAAAGTATTTTGTGTTTGCAACGAATAAAAATCCAGGTTACACAAGAAAATGCAGCACAGGTCCTTATGCAATTTATAGATTGAATTTGACCACAAAGGAATTAAGGCAGATAAGCCCGGATTATGGATTTAGAATTAACCATGTACTCTGCAACCCGGTAAATCCTGAACTTATTTCTTATTGCTGGGCACATGTATTTGAGAAGAATAAACCGGGAATATTTGGGGTACCTCCAATTCGTATATGGTGGTTGAACATTGATGGAACGGACGGTGGTCCGGTTGCGCCACAGGAAT
>JAJYOQ010000606.1 GCA_021796135.1 Bacteroidota bacterium | reverse complement strand
TTTATTGGTGCGGAAGGATTATCGAATATATTTTTAATAATTTTAATTTTTTTAAAGAAGGGATGAAAATATTTGATATAGGCAAGATAGAGTATAAAATATTTAAATAGAGGATATGTAATTAGGTAACAAAATTACTATTACGTAAGTAAACTCTATCTTGCCAAAAGTAGGAACAGTTAAGTCACTATTCTAAACAATAACTTGGGTATCTAACTTCCTAAGATCTGCATGTAGTTCTTCATCAGTGAGGTGATGTTCAACTAGTCTACCCGAGAAATAGGCATCATACGCACTCAAATCAAAATTACCATGTCCGCTTAAATTAAAAAGAATTGTTTTGGACTTGCCTTCTTCTTTTGCTTTAAGAGCTTCTTTTATTGCACATGCAATTGCGTGATTAGATTCTGGGGCAGGGATAATTCCTTCAGTCCTAGCAAACTTGACACCAGCTTCAAAACATTCAATTTGATGAAATGCCTGAGCTTCAATTAGTTTATCTTTTAATAATTGACTAACAATAGCACCGGCACCGTGATATCGAAGACCGCCTGCATGTATTGGAGCAGGCATAAAGGTATGGCCTAATGTATACATTGGAATCAGCGGGGTAAGACCCACAGTATCTCCGAAATCGTATCTAAACTCTCCTTTTGTAAGTTTAGGACATGAAGCTGGTTCAGCAGCAATAAATCTTACTTTTTTTCCTTCACGGAAATTTAAACCAAGAAAAGGGAATGAAATACCTGCAAAATTAGACCCGCCTCCGAAACAACCTATAACAATATCCGGGAAATCTTGAGCTAATTCCATTTGTTTTATTGATTCAAGACCGATAACTGTTTGGTGTAAAAGAACATGATTAAGGACACTTCCAAGTGAATATTTAGTATCACTGCTTGAAGCTGCTCTTTCTACCGCTTCCGAGATTGCAATACCAAGACTACCTGGAGAATTAGGATCTTCGGAAAGAACTTTTCTTCCTGATTCTGTTTTATTAGACGGAGAAGAGAAAACATTTGCTCCCCACGTATTCATCATAAATTTTCTATATGGTTTTTGGTCATAGCTAATCTTAACCATATAGACCTCAAGATCTATTCCAAAATGATTACAAGCAAAACTAAGAGCACTACCCCACTGACCTGCTCCCGTTTCTGTTGACAATTTTTTTACACCTTCCATTTTATTATAATATGCTTGAGGCACGGCAGTATTCGGCTTGTGAGATCCAGCAGGGCTAACGCCTTCATATTTGTAATAAATTTTAGCGGGAGTATCCAGAAGTTTTTCAAGATGAGTAGCTCTGAAAAGAGGGCTAGGACGCCACAATTTATATACGTCTCTAACTTCTTCGGGAATATCAATCCATCTTTCCTTTGAAACTTCCTGTTTTATTAATTCCATTGGAAAGAGTGGAGCTAAATCAGCAGGCCCTATTGGTTGTTTAGTTCCAGGATGAAGAGCAGGAAGAGTTTGATTAGGCATATCTGCCTGAATATTATACCATTGTTCAGGAATTTCTTTTTCGGGGAGCACGTACTTTTTTGTTTTTTCCATAATAATAGTCTTTTCTTTTAATTAAGAAATATTTGATATTTTACAAATAAGATAAAAATGAATGATAAGACCATTCAGGTGTCAGATTTTGCTGAACGGCTGAAATGCTTAAGCAATTTGCAATGATTATTTTTTAAATAACATGCAAAATAATAATTATATTTTACCAAATATATTTTAATTATAAGGAAGATTCAAGAAGTTTTAAAAACTAAGTGAGATTATATTACCGGTGCAAAAAATAGATTTTCTATCTCACACTTAAGATTATTCAATCTTTCTTTACTGGCATCTAGTTCTTCAAGTATTGAGATTTTTGCTTCTTGGAATATGTCTTTCAGATTATTAAACAAATTATTGTAATAATTTATTCCATCTTGCAAATTTTTTACAAAACCTAAAAGATATTTTTCTTGTTTATCAAGATTTGTGCGTCTAGCTTCATCAATTTTTGATTTAAGGAAATCAATATAAATATTAAGTTCTTTTATAAACATATTCGGTCGGTCATTTCTTTCAATGACATTCATTCTTCCGTATATGTGGTCGGTTATATTACTTAAAGTCATAATTTTTGAAAAATAGGCAATGTTTGGTCCGGGGCAAATTGAAACACCGACACCTTCAACATCAGTATTCAAATTATTTACGAGCAAAGCAGAGGTGCCTAGCCCAACACAAATACACGATTTGTCAACAATTTTATCATACTGATATTTATGTTCCTCAGGAGCCAAGTTCTTGCTATCTAATTCTTTTAATTTTAGAAACTGGAATTGACGCGAAGCCGTACAAATACTTCTTTCAGTAAATTCTTTATTGTAGAGTTCTACATATTTCTTAGGACAAGAACTGCCAGGTCTTCCCTTTGCAATTAATGAATGTTTTTCAGCATCTTTTGTGTTTCCTCTTAAACAATTGAAAGGTACCCCAAGTGGTGAAGTATCACTAAGATATAAATCATCTTCTTTTGCATCAGACAACTTTTTCAATGTAGATTCATCAACATTCGTTACTTCAGGCACTAAAAGAAATGGAGATCCCCAGCCAACTGAATCAACTTTATAAAAGTCTAAAAGAAATTGATGTTCTTCGAAAGTGCCGACCCCGCCCTGAGCAGAAATTTTAACGGGTAAATTATGATCTGGAAGTATTCGATTTTTATTTGATAATGCATTGATATAAATACCGTGCAAAAATGAAATTAGCTCCTGCCGTTTATCTCTAAATTCTTCTAAGATTGGGCCTAATAGAAAACCATCCGTAGCAAAAGCATGTCCACCACAATTAAGTCCTGACTCTATTCTAAATTCTGATACCCATAATCCTTTTTTTTGCAAA
>JAJYOQ010000605.1 GCA_021796135.1 Bacteroidota bacterium | reverse complement strand
GGTGGATATTCAAAGATAAAAATTAATTCGGAAGCGTGTGTTGGATTATATACCTGCTCTTTAGCAGTTGCCGAATCTGAAAAATATTTTCATCCGTTAATTTCGGAACTTGAAAAAAGAGGCTATGCAGATGTTGAAGGCGTTTCTATCGGTATTAGCGGCTGTGAGCGGCATTGTTCGCGAAATATCCGTTACAGCATTTCGATTGAAGGAAAAGGTGATTCAGTTTATCAGTTAAAGCTTTTGCTTGGAAAAGTTGATGAAGAACATTTGGCTCAAGATATAATTGATGAGAATAAAAAATATTTAAGATCAATTCCAAGAGAATTAATCCCGGATGTTATTTCCGTTTTAATCGATAATTATCTCGCAAATAAAAAACCCGGTGAAGATGAAATTTCTTTATTCCATAAAAGAGTCGGGATGAAAAACATTGTAGAATTTTTTAAGGGCAATGAAAAGACTGCTGCGCTCATGGAAAAAACTTACGACCCTTATTTAGCTTAATAAAATGAAAATGAATTTATTTAATAAAATTTATAAATCCGTAGTTAAGAGAAATAATTATTCTGAAATAGTATCGAAGAAACACTATTCTACCAAAACTTTGCCAATTCTTCTTAAAGATCCTAAAATATTATTGATAGGAGGAGGTAAAGTCGCGTATCAAAAAGCTAAAGTATTAAAATCAAATAATATTGATTTTCAAATTTTGTCCATCAAGGTTAATGAAGAAATAAAAGCTCTTGGCGTGAATTATAAAATTAAAAAATTCAATCATTCTGATTTGAAAAACTTTAATATTGTGGTTAATGCAACCGGAAGCAAAGAAGTAAGCGTCACTTTGAGAAAATTGAAACAGCGAAAACTTCTTTTGATTAATATCGTGGATGTTCCTGAAGATTGTGATTTTTATTTCTCTTCCCTGCTTGTATATAAAAATCTAAAGATAGCCGTTTCAAGCGATGGAGCAAGCCCGGTTCTTACACAGATAGTCAGAGATAGAATAAAAAAAATTATCCCCAGCGAATTGGGAAATCTTGTAGAAAGAAAATTAATTGAACGGAAAAACGGAATTATCGATACTCAGCTAACTAAGCAAGAAGCGCTTAGTTTATTCGGTAAAGTATTTTTAGTAGGCTGCGGTCCTGGCAGCTCCGATCTCTTGACCATTAAAGCTTTAAGGATAATTCAGGGTGCAGATATAATTTTATGCGATAATTTGGTGAGTGGTGACATTTTAAGCTTCGTTAAAAAAGAAGCCCAAATATTTAATGTAGGAAAAGAAAAAGGTTACCATAAATTTTGCCAGGATGAAATAAATAAAATTATGGTTCAATATGCCAAGGACGGTTTTATAGTTGCAAGATTAAAAGGCGGGGACCCTTACATTTTCGGAAGAGGCGCCGAAGAGGCTGAATTTTTAATTGATAATAATATTGAAGTCGAAGTTGTTCCCGGGATATCTTCATCTTTTGCTGCACCTCTGCTTGCCGGGATTCCTCCAACACACAGAGATCATTCATCAGGTGTATCTATCGTAACGGGACACAATAAAGATATAAATGAAAATTTCAATTGGATGGACTTCCTAAAAATTAAAAACCATACTACTATTGTTTTAATGAGTATAACAAGAGCAGACGAAATATTAGTCAATGGCATCAAAAAAGGTATCGATTTGAACTTGCCTGTTGCAATAATTTCAAATGCGTCACGGGAAAATCAAAAAGTTTTAACTTCAACTTTTGAAAATATCCTGGAGATTGCAAATGAAGCAGAAAAGCCTGCAATAATGGTCTTTGGTCAGACAGTCAATTTGCACAAAAAATTATATTTAAATACACTTGAAAAACATTCAAGATTAGCTTATTCAAATCTTGAATAATAGAATTTTAGGACAAAATAAGTAGAGTCAAAGTTATTAAAATTTCGAAAACATATATTGTCTACTACCAATATTTTATAAATTTGACGGCATAAATTTATTAATAAATAATTAGAAAGTTTTTATGAAATTATCGTATCCTTTTTATAGTAAGCGCGTTTGTAATATCAGGAATAGGTATAGAATAGGTATAGCTAAAGTTGTTGCTGTAGTAATATTCAGCTGCCATTTTTTTAATGTCGCAAAATTTACCACAATATAATTTGAATGATGTTATTGTTACAGCAAGCAGAGTTCCCCTTACCTTTTCTGATTTAACCAGAGATGTAGTTGTTATAGATAAGGAGGAAATTAAAAAACTTCCTGTAAGCAGCGTGCAGGAACTGCTTCAATATGTTTTAGGTCTCGGCCTAGAGCAAAGGGGCATCGACGGCGTACAGTCGGACGTTACTATTAGGGGCGGCAATTCAGAAGAAACTTTAATAATGATAGACGGAGTAAGCATTAATGACCCGCAGACAGGTCATCATAATTTAAATTTACCTGTTCCCTTGCAAGATGTGCAGAAAATAGAAATTCTTGAAGGTCCCGGCTCAAGCATATACGGTGCAAATGCATTTAGCGGCGTAATAAATATAATTACTAAAAAAGGTAATGATAAATCCCTATCCCTTGGGGCTGAGGGAGGTGAAAACGGCTATTACAAAGGCTCTATTTATATGGCATATCCGATTGGAATTATAAATAATCATTTTGCGGTTTCAAAGAAAAAGTCAGACGGCTACATTCACAATACCGATTTTGATATAACTAATTTTTCATACGGCGTTTCTCTGAACACAAAAGCAGGAATGATGAACTTGTTCTTTGGCTATGATGATAAAAAATATGGCGCAAATAGTTTTTATTCAGTTCTTTTTCCAAATCAATGGGAACACACAACAACAAAACTTTTAAGCCTTACCGGAGATATTGGTACGTCAAATTTTATTTTATCGCCTAAGATTTATTGGAG
>JAJYOQ010000604.1 GCA_021796135.1 Bacteroidota bacterium | reverse complement strand
TTAAGTTTCCTTTTAAGCCTGAAGAAGTAATAGATTATGCTGATTAAATAAGATTCGCCTTTTTGTAAAATGAATTCTCTGGACATTGATAAGTTAAAATCCAATCTGCCAAAAACACCCGGAATACTAAAAAAAGAAAATTATTTTAATTCGGCTGTATTAATCCCTTTAATATTTCTTAATGGTGAATATAGTCTATTATTTGAAAAGAGAGCTGCCGGTATCCGTCAAGGAGGAGAAATCTGCTTTCCGGGAGGTGAATTCGATCCATTATATGATCAAAACTTTTTAGACACAGCAATTAGGGAAACTGTTGAAGAAACCGGCATTGACAAAGCTTCAATAGATTTAATAGGTCAACTCGATACTTTTATCGGTCCAATGGGAGTTACTGTTGATTCATTTATAGCAATTATTAATATTCCAAATATTAATAATTTATCGTTTGATAAAAATGAAGTGGAAAAATTATTTACAGTTCCGATATCATTTTTTGTTAATACCCAGCCTGACAAATATTTTGTTAAATTAAAATTTCATCCGGAAGAAATTGATAAAAATGGCAATACCGTTATAACATTTCCGGCTGAAGAGCTTAAATTACCAAGCAGGTATTCTAAGCCATGGCATGGGAGAAAACATGAAATATTTGTATATAAAACAAACGGCGAAATAATTTGGGGAATCACAGCAGAATTAATTCGTGAAATTATTGATAAGATATCAATTTAATCCTGTCTTTTTATATAATATTTATTGTTTTCGGTTACTGTTTTTATCATTTCCAACAAAACTATTTATTTTTAAGTAAATTATTTTTTAGTTTGTTCCATCTTCCAATAAGTATCTGAAACTGCTTATTATAATAAGAATACACATTAAGCTGCCCTTGTGTCGGCGCTGCATCAGCGCTTTGGACTTCAGATGCTAGCCCTGAGAAAATTCCGGATATAGATGCAAGGCTTATTTCTCCTTTATCGGCAATTTCTGAAAGTAAATCAATATCCCGCGGTACGATTATTCCATTATTATTCTTTATTTTCATTTCAATTTTTTCGTGCATTGAAACTGTTTTTGATAATGCAGAATCAATTTTCTGAGTAAATTCAAGCTGTTTTTGTATATCACCATTCGAACAATGAACGCGCGGATCCATCTTCACAGTAAATTGCCTTGTGTAAGATTTCCCATCTACATTAAGTATTGCAGAATATTCTCCGGGCAGTACTAGAGCTCCTTCCGGCATTAGCGGAGTGCCATCTAACCAAATACCGGCAATGGAATAGCTATAATGAAGAGATTGCGGTCTATTGTATCTCAAATTCCAAATAATTCTATGCATCCCTCGTTTAATAGGCAAAGGCGCTTCTTTTGAAATCCACTCTTTTTCAAAATATCTGTTTGCAGGTAAATTTTTAATAGTATTTTCACTTGAAAATTCTCGAATTATTTTACCTTGTGAATCTTTTATAGTTAAAGTTATTTCCTTGGCATCTTTATTCAGCAAATAATCGATGATTGCACCATTAGGCGGATTCTTTCCAAGAGGGGTCTCATGCGGCCAAGGGGTATCTTTATTCTCATTTCCGCGCATTCTATAAGATACTGCGGGTTTAAAAAGATGATCTTCTTTAACATCCATACCTAAAGATATTTCCCTCAGTGGTTCAATATCATCTAGTATCCATATCGCTCTTCCCTGAGTTGATGCTATTAAATCATTATCATGAACTAATAAATCGGTAATATCGGTTGTCGGTAAATTTAATGATAATTGCTGCCAATCTTCTCCATCATTAAATGAAACATACACTCCCCTATTTGTTCCGGCAAACAACAAACCTTTTTGCTTAATGTCTGATCTTACGACATTTACATATTCATTTTTCGGCAGACCATTTATTATTTTTATCCATGAATTACCAAAATCAGTAGTTTTAAAAATTAAAGGAGATAATTCTCCAAGCCGGTGCACATTTATTGCAGCATAAGCTGATTTTTCTGAAAACGGAGATGGATCAATTGCACTTACCTGAGACCAAACCGGAAATTGATTAGAAGTAACATTTTTCCAATGTCTCCCATTATCTAGAGTTAACTGAATTAAACCATCATCTGTTCCAATCCAAATTTCATTTTCTGAAATTGAAGAAGGTGCAATGGTATAAATTACACCGTAACCATCCTTAATGTAACGTCCAAGAGCACTATCTTTATCCTTAATAATTAATGAAGAATCCATTGATAGATCGGGACTAATAATATTCCATTTATTTCCTTTATCATTAGAAGCAAATAAATATTGCGAAGCAAAATAAAGTGTATGTTTTCCAATAGGCGAGAATGCTAACGGCGTTATCCATGTATACCGGTATTTAACCGAAGTCGGCAAAGCGCCATAACTGGAAACTGGCCAGGGAGAAATATTGGCAGATTGTCTTGTAATTTCATCAAAACGAGTCACAGTTCCGCCAAGTCCGGATCCGAAAATTAAATTAGGGTCATCCGGTTTAGGAATCTCATAATCACGCTCTTCACCGCCTACAGGGTGCCAATCGCGGTCTTCAATAACTCCATAAGGACCACGGCTTAATATTTCAACAGTTCCATTATCCTGCTGACCTGAATAAATTCTATACGGGAACCTATTATCGACTGCTAAATGATAAAATTGACCGGTTGGCTGATTATACCAGCTTGACCAATTTTTACCTCCGTCAACAGTAACAACTGCGCCTTGGTCTGAAGCAGTAATCATATAATCGGTATTTTTGGGGTTAATCCATAAATAATGATAATCATCCCCTCCCGGAGCGCCCTTAAAGAATGTAAAATTTTTACCCCCGTCAATCGATCTCTTTATCGATTGCCCCATAACATAATATAACTGGTATAAAATATGGA
>JAJYOQ010000603.1 GCA_021796135.1 Bacteroidota bacterium | reverse complement strand
TATTATTACATTATTTTTATATTTTTACCTTATTATGAACCTGTTTATTAACATATTTTTTTATAATCTTTCGGTTACCTTTTATTATGACCCAACACGGACCCGTTTAACAGGAGTATCGGCTCTTCCCATAATTTTTTCCATGCCATAGGCAGCTCCAAGAAAATGGCTTTTATTTATTCCTTCAGCACCTCCGGTGCCGATAAAAACATTTTTATTGTGATTTGCCATTCCGATTACTTCATGAGGTACTACCTGACCAATTGAAAGAATAAGATCATAATTTCCTTCGACTAATAATTTATCTACTTGAATAGGAATATTATAATCAACCGCACCATTTGAAATTTCCTTAATATAGTCTGAAGGTACAGTCCCCAATGTGACTAAGCCATTTCTCCAATCATGAATACGGAATAAATTCAGAGGAATATCTCCGTACATTTTTTTTATTTCACTTTCAGTCATAGGATAATGCGTTCCTATTGAAGGAAGTATATCTGTCAATTTATCTCGGTAATATTGATAAGTAAATTGGGTTAAAATTCCTGCTTGGGAATAAAAACGGGTTATATCCGGAGGTATCGCTAATACTTTGTTTCTATTGCCGAGTTTTTGATATATTTCAATAAGGGCATCATTCAATTCCTTTAGTGAAATCCCGCTTTGTGAACTAACTTTGCTATAGTATAACATAAAATCCTAATAATTATTTAAAATTAAACACCAGAATATACATTAAAGCCGCCGTCGATAGGAAGAACAATTCCGGTAACAAATTTTGATAAATCGGAAAGAAGATATAAAACTGCGCCTTGTAGATCTTCAGGTTCACCAAATTTGCCCATTGGAGTAGCTGAAAGAATTTTATTCCCGCGAGCTGTCAGCTCACCTGATTTTTCGTCAATTAATAAAAATCTATTTTGATTTGTAAGAAAAAATCCTGGAGCAATGGCATTTACTCTTATGTTAACTTTTGCAAGATGTACTGCGAGCCACTCAGTAAAATTATTAACAGCAGATTTTGCAGCGGAATATGCAGGGATCTTTGTAAGCGGTCTGAATGAATTCATAGATGAAACATTTAGAACTGAACCGCCGCCGCTTTCTATCATATCGGTTGTAAATGCCATTGTTGGTAATAATGTTCCAAGGAAGTTCAAATCGAAAACTTTTCTAAAACCTTCAACATTTAGCCCGTAAAAAGTATTTTCGAGATCTTTTAAGTTCTCTTTTTCCATAAATTCGATTTTAGTAGTTGCAAGAGGTGAATTTCCACCTGCACAATTAATTAAGATATCAATTTTTCCTAAAGATTCGTTTATTTCTTTTTTAGCGTTATTTAGGGATTCCTTATCTAGCACATTCGCTTGAACACCGATAGCCTTTGATCCGGTTTCGTCAGACAAAGCTTTAGCTGTTTTATCGGCTGCCTCTTTTAATAAATCGATTACCGCAATTTTAACTCCTACTCCGGATAATCCTTTTGCAATTGCATTTCCGATTACTCCTCCTCCACCTGTTATTACACAAACTTTTCCACTTAAATCATCAAATGAGAATTTATTCATAATTTTATGTCCATTTTATTTTACAAAAAAGTTTAATTATTAATTATCCAAATTTTAGAAACTTCTTATCTGCCCATCCAGCCGCCATCAACTGCAATTATACTGATATTGATATGATCGAATGAAGGTGTACAAAGATGATCTATCAAAAGGAATTTATAATTGTTCCGTTGTTTGATGCCGGTAAACTATATTATTTTGATTACACCTCATTTTAATAATTTTTAAACATTTTAATATAATTTTTTGAATTAATATTTTATGCGGATAGATAAATTATTAAATTTTTATATGCTATGGATTAAAGAGAATAAGATTATTAATAAGCCGGAATTTCTCCGGCTTTGGAAAAACTAAGCAGAATAAGTAGAAGATGAGGTATTACCGCCTCGCCCTGTCCAGTTAGTATGAAAAAACTCTCCGCGAGGTCTATCTAAGCGTTCATACATGTGTGCACCAAAATAATCCCTTTGAGCTTGCAATAAATTTGCGGGAAGGTTTTCGCTTCTAAATCCATCAAAATAATTTAATGCTGTTGACATTGCTGGAATCCAAATTCCGTTTAATACTGATTGAGATACTACCCTGCGCCATGCTTGCTGTGCATGTTCCATTTTTTTTCTGAAAAACGGATCTAACAATAAATTTGATAAGTCCTTATTATTATCAAAAGCTTCTTTTATTTTTCCTAAAAAAACTGAACGGATAATGCAGCCGCCTCTCCACATCAAGGCAATTCCCCCAAAATTTAGATGCCAATGATATTCTTCAGCTGCTGCTTTCATAAGAGCATATCCTTGCGCATAAGAAATAATTTTGGAGGCGTATAAAGCTAGTTTTAAATCTTCCAACAAAGTTTTTTTATCACCTTCAAACTTAGGAATTGAAGCTTGAATAACCTTAGAAGCTTCTACTCTTTCACTTTTCATAGACGTTAAACTGCGGGCAAATACGGCTTCACCGATAAGTGTAAGAGGTGTCCCTAAATCCAGAGCTGCAATACCCGTCCATTTGCCTGTTCCTTTTTGACCGGCAGAATCTAAAATTTTATCGACTAGCGGTTTGCCATCTTCATCTTTGAACCCTAAAATGTCTCTAGTGATTTCGACAAGATAGCTATTTAAATCACCTTCGTTCCATTCTTTAAAAACATCAGACATTTCATCTGCGGACAAACCCAGCAATTCTTTCATAACAAAATACGTTTCACTAATTAACTGCATATCACCATATTCAATTCCATTATGAACCATTTTGACAAAATGACCTGCTCCGTTTTCACCTACCCAGTCACAGCAAGGTGATCCGTCTTCGACTTTTGCAGCAGGAATTGAAA
>JAJYOQ010000602.1 GCA_021796135.1 Bacteroidota bacterium | reverse complement strand
AAGCAAGTCAAGCGAATCTTCGATACAATCACGAATATCAAAAGGTTGCATTTCAAGTTCTAATTTGTCTGATTCGATTTTTGAAAAATCAAGGATATCGTTTATAATTACAAGAAGTTGGTCTCCGCTTAACCTAATGGTGTCTACATATTCCCGTTGCTCGTCATCCAAATTGGTATCCAACAGCAAGCCGGTCATTCCGATGACACCATTCATCGGAGTTCTTATTTCGTGGCTCATTAAAGCGAGAAATTCACTTTTAGCTTTTACTCCAGCTTCTGCTCTAATAACTGCGGAGTCAAGCTCACTATTTTTCTTAAGAAGCTCTTCCTGGATATTATTCCGTTTTATTATTGCTCCAAGCATTGAAGACATAGTTACTAAAAGAGATTCTTCATTTGCTGTCCAGACACGATCAGTTTTACATTCGTCAAAGCCAACAAAGCCCCAATATTTTTCATCGATTACGATAGGGACTAAGATGATGGATTTAATATTGCCGTCGACAAAAACTTTTTGATTTTCTTTCGGCAGGTTATTTATTATGAAGTTTAGAGATTTTCCTTTAGAAAAATTATCGTAAAACTTTAAAGTTTCAAACCTCGAATAAGAGAGCCTTTGAAATGCCGCATCCTCAATTTGTGATTCTACATCCTGAGAAGCCCATTCATAAAGCAAACTTACGAACATCTCTCCGGTATCTTCATTTTCTTTATGCTTAAAAACATAAACACGGTCAACAGCAGCAGCAATGCCCAATATTTTTAGGGCAGCAGGAAATCCGAGATTAGGGTCATTTACAGATATTAATGTTTTGGTTGCTTCAGAAATTCCCTGAAGTAAAATATCTTTTTTCCTTAACAATTGTTCATTGGTTTTCCGTTCAGAAATATTGCGGAAGATGCTCAGTAATAATTTTCTATCCCCAATTCCTTCAAGCATTGAATGAGAAATATCAAAATATATTTTTTCTCCATTCCAGAGGATAGGGCTTTTTTCAAAATTACTTTGGAAGGCATTATTTTTAAACTTAAAGAGATATTTTTTCAGCTCAATTTCAGAATTCTCAGGCGCATACGTTTTAGAAAAGAATTCTCCTTCGATTCGAGATTTAGGCTTGCCAATCATCTTAGAATAAGCCTGATTGCACATAAAGACAATCCCTTTTTCATCGGTCAAACGTAAGCCGTCGTTTGCTTTTTCCCAAACATTTCTAAAAATATTTTCCGATGTTCTTAGTTTCTCCTCAGCTTTTATTCTATCGGTCAAATCGTGAAGTGTACCTTGTCCTACATACTTTCCATCCAGTAAAAATATTTTTGCGCTTAATTCAATTGGTATAAGTTTTCCATTTTTGTGGATTATTGATAAGTTTTGATCTTTTACTTTTTTATCCTGAAAAAGCCTGGATAAAATTCCCAGAGCTTTTTTTAATTCGGAGTGTGATACGAAATTAACAAACGAATTACCGAGTACCTCATTAACTTCGTAGCCAAAAATTTCCTTGCACGAATTGCTTATAAAAATAATTTTCCCTGTTTGAGAAATTCTAAAAATTACATCAACAGAAGTTTCGGCGAATAGACTTTGCATTATATTGTCATCGGTCGTAAAAGCAGCAAGTGTTGAAAAATTTTCCACAACAGATTGAAATCGCACCGGAATAATCTTTTCGTCGAGAAGTTTGAAGAGAAGTTTTCTAAAATCCTCTGGATCTTTATCTACCAGGTTTTGTTTAGATTTTTTTAATTTTTCCAATTAATAAATATGCTTCCTAATAAAATTAGATTTACAATTTCATTTTACAAATTGATTAAAATCATTCGAAAAAGGATTTCTTTTTGAGGTTTTAATTTATAAAATTTGAATCATCTGTCCAAAATAATAATATGAGATTTCCAAAAGTAAGTCAGTGCATTTATTTTTAAATAATAGTGACGTACATTTCTACTGTTCAAGATAATCCATATGTTTCGTAAAAAACTGGATTATACTCTATTTTGGGCAGATTTTTGCATTTTCTTAATAAAATCCCTCGGTATTTTGAAAGAGTTTCATCGGTTCAAGTTGAAAATAATTTTCCTTTGCCAGCAGATGGTGAATGTGCTTATGTCAACTTTTTTCCTTTACAAATAAATAACTTAATTCTTAGGAGCGAGTTAAGCTATTATGAGAGAATTTCTTTAGTTTAATTATGGGAAAAATGTATGTCCAGTGTGATATCAGTACAGGATAAGACTATTAGAAGGCTTGCTATAGTGCATTCAGAGTGTATTCACAGTGCATTCAGAGTGCATTCATAATATTTTGGGGGTTAGCTTTGATTTGCCTTTCCTTTTTTGAATGGATTGGAAGAATAAATAAGAGAGATATACCAGGGACTCAATTTCAGCAAAGTTTTTATAATTATTCCTATGTTGATATTATTTCCCCTTGTGGGGTTTAAATTATTCATTTATTATTCCGACCTGCAAGGCCGGAATAATTGTACAAAGTGAAAAAGAAAGGGGCTCGGCATTGATGGTAAAATTTATTCAAAAAATGTGCATTTAGTAAATGAAAATTCTCAAATCATTCTTCGATATACAGGATAAAATTCCGGTAGAGAAAAAATTATCATTCGGGTTTGGGCTGTCAATAACAGTCGTTATTATGTTTAGTGTGTTTTGGTTTCATTCAAAATTGGAACTTCACAAAACTTCCGAATTAATAGTAGAAAATTCAAAGCTTCGGGTATCAATCCACATGCTTATCTCTTCCTTAAATCAACTTGAAGCAAAGCAAAACCGTTCTTTCTTCAGAGCAATTTCTAAAGAGGACTCTTTATATTATAGTAATACTTTCAATTACATAAAAAGTTCAATGAATAATATTGAATTGTTGATAGATAATGACCCACTTTCATTAAAA
>JAJYOQ010000081.1 GCA_021796135.1 Bacteroidota bacterium | reverse complement strand
TTAATAACTGGGTAGGTACTTATTTAATTCCCAAGGAGGAACTTCTAAACGATAATCTTCCCATTCCAATCGTTTAGCATTAATAAAACGATCAAAAACATGAGTGCCAAGAGCTTCCTTTACAACGCTATCTTTTTCCAGCTCATAAATAGCTTCTTCTAAAGAGCCGGGCAAAACATTAAGTTTAGCACCTTTTAGATTATTTTGTAAGAGATATACATTCTCCTCATTTGCGTCCGGGAGCGGAAGTTCTTTCTTTATACCATCTAAGCCTGAAGCAAGCATTACCGCAAAGGCAAGATATGGATTGCAACTTGGATCCGGGCAGCGTAGTTCTATACGAGTTGACTCATGAGTATGAGCACGAGGAATACGAATAAGTGCTGATCGATTAATCCTACCCCAACTAACATTCACTGGAGCTTCGTAACCCTGCACCAGCCTCTTATAAGAATTAACAAGAGGGGCAAGAATTGCGCACATTCCCCTTGCATGGCTTAATTGACCAGCGATAAAATGCTTTGCAATTTTGGAAAGTCCGTGCGAGTCGCCTGGATCTGAAAATGCATTTGTACCGTTTATTTTAAAACTTAAGCTTTGATGCACATGCATTCCACTTCCATTCAAACCTCTTATAGGCTTCGGCATAAACGTTGCGTAAAGCCCTTTTTGCTCAGCTAATATTTTTACCAGTACTCTAAAAGTTATTGAATTATCCGCTGTTTTTAATGCATCAGAATAGCGAAAATCTATTTCATGTTGTCCGGTTGCAACTTCATGATGCATAGTTTCCGTTTCAATACCGAAAGAGGAAAGCGCATCTGTCATTTGGCGCCATAGACTTGTTGCCACCATATCAACAGGTTGATCAAAATAACCCGCGCTGTCCTGAGGACGAGGAGTAATTAAATTGCCTTCTCCCAGAGGTTTGAGTAAGAAAAACTCTAATTCCGGACCTGTATTGTATATAAATCCCATATCTTCTGCTTCTTTAATAACTTTTGAAAGAACAGTACGCGGGTCTCCCAAAAAAGGCTGTCCGTCCGGTGTATAAATATTGCAGATAAGTCTTCCGGTCTTTTCTTTTCCTGAAAGCCAAGGTAGAATAGCAAAAGTGGAAATATCAGGCACTAAATACATATCACTTTCAGCAATGCGTGCAAATCCTTCTATTGATGATCCATCAAACCATATCCCATGATTAAGGGTTGGTTCAAGTTCTCTTGTAGGGATGGTAACATTTTTACGTGCGCCGACAATATCAGTGAATTGTAAATCAATAAAATTGATTTCTTCTTGCTTGACAAGTTCAAGTAATTGTTCAGGAGTAAGATTTTTTTTATTTGTAATCATATTAATGGTGAAAATGTTGAAGCAATATAGCTAAAAAAACAATAGCTAGCATAATTAAAAATGCACTGCTCACAGCAATGAAAACAGGTTTTTTCCAGAAGGGAGCGGCAGAAGCAGCACCCGTTGCTCTATCTAATATTGTAATGTCAACATTATCTAAATTATCAAGCTCATTAATCATTTCTTTCATATCATTGTATCGATCGTTCGGATTTCTTTGCAGACACCGGGCTATTACAGAGGCTAATTGCGGAGAAATTCCTTTTTGTTCTTTATCAAGTCTGGGTATTGCTCCTCGCAAATGCTGCGCCATAATTGCTAAATTATTATCACCTCCGAAAGGCAAGCGACCGGAGAGTAATTCAAAAAAGATAATCCCCAAAGCATAAATATCAGTGCGTTTATCTCCTCTATGACCTTCAATTTGTTCAGGAGCCATATAATCAGGAGTACCAGCAGCACCGCTAAAATTAGCATAAGTAACTCTATGCGATCCTTTGGTCAGCGTAAGACCAAAATCTATAATCACTGGTTGTCCGTCTGTGCTTACTAAAATATTTTCTGGCTTCAGATCTCTATGGATTATATCATTCTCGTGACAATGAGACAAACCATCCGCTATTTTACGAATGAGCTGAATAGCATTTTCAGGTGTAAAAGGAGAATTTTTACGTATAATTTCTCGTAAGGATTCTCCATTCACCAGTTCCGTTACTAAATATGGAGTATTGTTAAACCTTCCCGAACCAATACCCTTTTGAATAGCGGGATGATTTAGAGTCCGCATTACCTCTAACTCACGCTGGAATCTTTCATACTGAGCAGGATCTCCAATAGACATTCTATCAGGGATTTTTAAGACTACTTCTTTGCCGCTTAATAGATCGTAAGCGCGATAAATATCGCTCATTCCGCCTTTAGCTAAATGTTCCCGAATTTGGTAATGATCAAATTGGTCGCTTATTTGAAGCATGGATGATATTGGCATAGTTATTTTGATTTAATTATGAATTATAAATAAGATTTAACATAAAAGCAAAGTATGTTCAATCGGGTGTTTATTTAATTTAAAATTATGTCTTTAAAATATTATTTTTTTAATTTTCGCAGAAAATTAGGAATAATACTAATTTTTCGCGGTTCTAATTTATCATTAACTCTACTTAAGTGATTTAAATAAATAGCCACAATTGATAAATTATCATCACTATCTCTTTCCATTGCTAAATTGAAAATTTTCATAGCTAATTTTTCAGGATCATTTATATCTTTTGATAATTGAGCAAATTCATTGTCTTCGATTACTGACCAGACACCATCCGTACAGAGCAATATTATATCATTTTCAGCTACAGAAACTTTAAAAATATCCGGTTGGACAAATAAACTAACTCCTAGACATTTATCTAAAACTGAACGCTGGTTATGTGTCCTTACTTTATCAGGAGAAAGGATTTTCATTCTTACTAATTCACCGACTCTAGTATGATCATTTGTCAGACACGAAATTTTATTATTCCTAATCAAATAAGCCCTGCTGTCTCCTATATGACCGACATACATGTTATGTCCAACAATATTAACAGTTGTTAATGTTGTCCCCATTCGACCTGAGTTTAATTGCTGGGCTTTTTGATAAACACTTAAATTCGCATTTTGAATTCCGACTTTAAACTTTTGAAGTGGAGATGCGCCATCAGCTTCATAAAAAGTTTCAAAAAATGTTTCAAGTGCTATTGAACTTGCAATTCCACCATGAGCATAACCTCCCATCCCATCTGCTATTCCATACAAATATCCGACATTGTTATTAATTTCATTATCATGCCTGCATAGCAATACTGAATCCTGATTATCAGCCCGAATTTTCCCGGCATGAGTAAAGCTAAATGTATTTATTTCAACATTGTCAATTGCCGTCATCGGCATTCCTTAATAGAAATAAACTCGGGAAAAGCCGATCTTCATGGCTTTTCCCGGTAAAAAAATTAATTATTGAAGTTATTTAATAGCAGTCCTAACAGGAGGTATAATATATCTGCCATGTTTTTTACTATTTAACACAAGATAAACAGCACTAATTAATCCCCATCCACCAGTTATCCAGAGCGCCATTTTTGTAGCATCTGCTGATACTCCCGGAGTAGTTAAGCCGATAAATACAACTGCAACTAATAAACCAATATTTCCTAAAAATCCTAATATTGGTATGATTGCGTGTTTACCGCTATGAAATTCTGTTCTTCCTATAAAGGTAACAAAAGTTAAACCGCAAATAATTGCGTATAGGATAAATGTACCTATATTAGATGCTAATGTTATACCCGTAAGAGCAGTAACATTTATTACTCCGACACTTCCTAAAATTGCAGAAACTAAGACAAGCATCCAGACGCCCTTATGAGGTGTGGCATGTTTTTCATGTAAAGCACCAAGAAGACCTGGCATTTCCTTGTCCTGTGCCATAGCGAAGCTAACTCTTACAGCAGTATTCATAGCAGCAAGTGTAGTACCTAAGACTGCAAGCCCGACAGTAATTGCGATAACAATCATTAACGCAAAACCATTTCCGCCAAGCATTGAATCACCGATAAGGCGAGTAAGATCACCAATTGGAGCTCCTGAGGCTGCTGCAGCAGCTATTCCGGTTAATTTTGAACCGTCAGCTCCGACATAAACCAATTTTTCTGAAATTGCATAATTAGCAGCAAAATACTCAAATAAATAAGCAAATAATCCTTGTATAATTAAAGATAAAAGAACTCCGCGGGGTATATCTCTTTTAGGATTAATTGCTTCACCGGCAAGAGAAGTTGATGATTCAAAACCAACTAGGATCAAAATTGCTATAGTCGATTGGAACAACATTGCACCAAGGTTATGAGGAAAAATAATTGAACTAGCTGAGGGATGGAGCCATTGAGTTGCATGCAAAGGATTCTGAACTCTAAACATAATTGCTAAAATACTGAATCCTACAAGAGAGACTAATTGAATAATATTAATGACTATTGCCACATTAGTAGATCCGCTAATACCTCTTACTGCAATAAATCCAACAAATATAGAAAAAATAATTGCTATAAGAATCTGCATTGAAATTGGCAATGTCACATTGAACTGACTAAACAGATAGGTTATCAATGTTGCCATCATAGCAACCATTACTCCGGGATATACCCAGTAGAATAAATGTGCCGCCCATCCTGTAAGAAATTTTGCAATACGCGCAAATCTTTGATGAGATGATTTTTCTTTATCAAGAAAAGCTTTTTCAGCAAAGTAATATGAACCGCCGGCACCAGCTTCCGGGTATCTTCGTGCCATTTCCGAAAATGCTACGGCAGTAAGAAAAGCTACAATTAATGCTGCCACTATTCCTGTCCACATATCAGTATCTCCGCCGCTGTTTGAAGCTTGAACTTGATACGTGATCCAAAGAAATGCTCCAGGTGCAATAAGAGCCATTGCGTTGACGGTAACGCCCGTCAAACTAAGCGTTTTTTTCATGGTTGGGGTATTTTCAGCCATTTTTTTCTCCTAAAGTTATTATAATTATTATTTTTAAAAAGTATATACTGATCCGAAAAGAATTGTGTTTTGATTATTTTTTGTAAAATTTCCCGATGCATCTTCAAAAGTTGATGCAGTTGACCAATCTCTTCTGAATTCAATTCTTGTAAGAAGACTTGAAGCAAACTTATATTCATATGTTAGGGTTATTTCTTTTAATTCCTGAGCCAAACCTGTAGTAAAACCTGATTGATCGTAATAATATTCTCCCCGTGCTGCAATGGCAGAGACATTTGTAATTGTATATTTGCCGGTAATAGCTGCACCTTTCCAAACGGCATAACCTGATGGGCTTAATGCTTCTTGACCATAATCTGCATTTAAAGTAACGAAAAGCGCATCCGAGGCTTGATAGTTGACAATTGTATCAAATACATGACGTTTTTTGGTGCTGTTGGGTTCTTCAGGACCTCCAATGTAATTTTCAATAAATGAAAAAACTGAGTTTGGCGCCCAGGAAACTTCCGCACCTAAAGTTTTATCCTTGTTATTATCTACTACATTATTCCAGCCATTATATATATAAATTGTAGCATTGAATTGACTACTAAATGGATAACTTGCACACAGCCCTACATGGAAATATGGTATTGCATAAGCAAAAAGAAGTGAACGGCTATAATTTATATTTGAGGCTGTTTCAATTACTTCGCCGCCCATATGAGTTACCATTTTCCCTGCATTAACAGTCAAACCATTGCCTATAGGAATTACTGCAGTTAAATAGGCTTGCTCAACATTACGAAGAGATTTTTCATAACCTAGACTTGCATCGCTATTGACCAAGTCCATTGCGTGACCAAATCCAAGATCAACCCTAAACCCAACAGGGCTTGCAGCTTTTTGAAATGTTACTTTTGCGAGATTAATATCAAATTGATTTTCAGTGACATCAAAATTCCTGAAATCATTGATATGACTTGCCGGATTGTTAAAGTTCTTACTATAATAGACGTCAATCATACCAGTTATTTGAAGAGGATTGCTGGTAGTATCTTTTGATTGAGCAAAAATTCTCACGCTAGGGAATATCATTATTCCGGTAATTATTAACAGTTTAAATGAAAAATATAGTTTATTCATGGGTCTCCTAAAGTTTTGATTAGAAATTAAGTTATTTTTAGCTAAATCTTTATATTATTATTAAAATTTGATCACTTACCTTAATTATTAAAGTTAAATAAAACTTACACCTTAATAAATAAGAAAAAATATCGAATTTGTCAAGCTCCTGAAGAAAAAAATTTAAAAATATTTAAAGTATTTAAAGGTGATACTATTTATAATGATCATGGAATTAAGATTTAGCTTTTGATAGAATGTGTTTTAGTTAATAGTGGGACATTATTATTTCGTTATAACAATTTTTGTATTTATAGGGCATGGTATATATATTTGTGCATATATTTTTGTAATTCTCAACTAAACGAATAAATAAATTGATTAAAGAAGTTGGAAAATTTGTCGGACAAGAAGTAACCGTTAAGGGCTGGCTTTATAATAAACGTTCAAGCGGGAAAATAAAGTTTTTAATTTTGCGGGATGGTACAGGGTATCTTCAATGTATCTTTTTTAAGGGTGCGGTTTCCGAGGAAATATTTGAAATTGCTGATAAAATTGGGCAGGAATCAGCTTTAGAGATAACTGGGAAAGTTCGTGCCGAAGGAAGAGCGCCCGGCGGATTTGAACTAGATGCTACTAATCTTAAAGTAATTTCGGAATCGCATGACTTCCCTATTACACCAAAAGATCACGGAATAGAATTTTTAATGGATAATCGGCATTTATGGCTTAGATCAAGCCGTCAAGTTGCCATATTAAAAATTCGTCATAGAATTACAAAAGCAATTAGAGATTTTTTTGATGAAAGAGACTTTACATTAGTTGATACCCCGATTCTTACGCCTTCTGCATGCGAAGGGACTTCAACTTTATTTGAAACTGAATATTTTGACCTTGGCAAAGCATATCTGACTCAGTCCGGACAATTGTATGCTGAAGCTAATGCAATGGCATTAGGGAAAGTTTATAATTTTGGCCCGGTTTTCAGGGCAGAAAAGAGTAAAACTCGCAGACATTTGACTGAATTTTGGATGGTAGAACCAGAAGTTGCTTTTGCTGATTTAAACGACGATATGAATTTAGCTGAAGAATTTTTAGAGTACATTGTGCAATCTGTGCTGAAAGACCGAGAAGAAGAGTTAAAAGTATTAGGTAGAGATATAACAATGCTTAAAAATGTTAAGAGACCTTTACCCAGAATTTCATATGATGAGGCGGTAGAAATTCTTCGAAAAAATGGAATTGATTTTGAATGGGGCAACGATTTGGGAGGTACTGACGAAACTATTATTTCTAATCAATTTGACCGTCCAGTAATGGTACATCGCTATCCTTCAGCAGTTAAAGCATTTTATATGAAACATGACCCTGAAAACGATAAATTGGCTTTGGCAGTTGATGTTTTAGCTCCGGAGGGATACGGTGAAATAATTGGAGGAAGCCAGCGTGAAGATAATTTTGATATACTCCTTAAAAGAATTGAAGAACATAATTTACCACGCGAGGCTTTTGAATGGTACCTAGACCTTAGGAAATATGGCTCGGTTCCCCATTCAGGTTTTGGTTTAGGGCTTGAAAGAACTGTCAGCTGGATCTGCGGTTTAGAGCATGTCAGGGAATCAATTCCATTCCCGAGAATGATATATAGGAATACTCCTTAGTTATTGTGTTCAATTATGAACTGCAAATTTTAAAAATTAATATTTGACTTTAAAATGCCATTAAATTTAATACTATTTATTTTGTTCGGCGGAATTTCTGCAGTATCAGCTGTTTTAATGATTACACGTGAAAATCCTATTATTAGTGCATTATTTTTAATACTAAATTTTGCCGGTCTTGCAGGTTTATACCTGACTCTTAATGCACAGTTTATAGCAGTTACACAGGTTATTGTTTATGCCGGTGCGATAATGGTTCTTTTCTTATTCGTCATAATGCTTTTGAAACCTGAGCATGAAAGATTTTTTAGTATCCATCCTAAAATGAAAATATTCACATTTATCGTTGCTCTCATTATTCTAATACAGATGGTTTTTATTATAGTCTTCTCACAATCTATAAAATCTAATAGTACTGATGTTGCGGCAAGCATAAAAGCAGGCACAATTGAAGAAATCGGTAAACAATTATACACTAATTTTATTCTCCCATTCGAAGCAGCAGGCTATCTGCTTTTGGCTGCAACAATTGGAGCATTGGTTCTTGCAAAAAAGAAATTTGAATAAATATTATGAATATCCCAATTGATTATTATCTAATATTAAGCGGTTTTATGTTTATTGTAGGTGTAGCCGGAGTTTTAACCAGGCGCAATGCTATCATTGTTTTTATGTCAATTGAATTAATGTTGAACTCGGCTAATCTGACTTTGGTTACTTTTTCATCCTATTTGGGAAATTCAACAGGGCAACTTTTTGTTTTCTTCGTAATGACAGTTGCAGCTGCTGAAGCAGCAGTGGGCCTAGCGATTATTATAGCAATGTTTCGCAATAAGCTTACTCTTAACATTGATGAAATAAATATTCTTAAATGGTAAATTACTTATATAAATCTATTTTGAGATTGTAAAATTTATGGTGCAGTTAATATATTTTACCACATTGCTTCCATTTTTGGGTTTCTTAATTAATGGACTTTTCAGTAAAAAAATTAAGAATGAAAAAATAATTGGAATTATTGGAAGCGGAACAATCGGAATTTCTTTTTTAATTGTTCTAGGTGCATTTTTTCAGACTCTTGCACTTCCCGTCGATCAAAGGCAGACAATTATTAATTTATTCTCCTGGATTAAAGCCGGGAATTTTGAAGTAAATGCCGCATACCAAGTTGACCAACTTTCTTTAGTTATGGCGCTTATTGTTACAGGTGTCGGATTTATTATACACGTATATTCAATCGGATATATGCATGGGGATAAAGGATTCGGCAGATTCTTTGCGTACTTGAATTTATTCATCTTTGCAATGATGAATTTAATTCTTGCAGATAATTTCCTTTTAATGTTTCTAGGATGGGAAGGCGTGGGACTTTGTTCTTACCTTTTAATCGGCTTTTGGTATGACCGAAAATTTGAAAAAAGTACCACTAGCGATGCTGCAAAAAAAGCATTTATTGTAAATAGGATCGGTGACTTTGGCTTCCTATTAGGAATGTTCTTAATATACTTAACATTCGGCAGCCTTAATTTTACAGACGTATTTTCAAGAGCAGCATCATTAAATATCCCGCAATATATCTTTAATTTCATTGCTTTGTTTTTATTTATAGGAGCAACGGGAAAGTCTGCGCAAATTCCATTATACATTTGGCTTCCAGATGCTATGGCTGGTCCTACACCTGTTTCTGCTTTAATACATGCCGCAACAATGGTTACTGCAGGAGTATACATGGTCGCACGCTGTTCTATCATTTATGCGTCAGCGCCGGCAATTATGACCGTTATTGCAATTATTGGTTTATTAACTGCATTTTTTGCTGCTACTATAGGACTTGTTCAAAATGATATTAAAAAGGTCTTAGCTTATTCCACAGTCAGTCAGTTAGGATATATGTTTTTAGCATTAGGAGTCGGTGCATTTGCGAGCGGTATTTTTCATGTAATGACTCATGCGTTTTTTAAAGCTCTTTTATTTTTGGGCGCCGGCTCTGTAATTCACGGTATGCATGATGAGCAAAATATTCAGAACTACGGAGGATTAAAAAAATATATGCCAAAGACGTATATAACTTTTTTAATCGCTGCCCTTGCTATTTCCGGTATACCCCCATTATCCGGATATTTTAGTAAGGATGAAATTCTTTGGTATTCATTTGCAAACGGCAATATTATTTATTGGATTATCGGGACTTTTACAGCCCTGCTTACTGCATTTTATATGTTCAGACTTGTAAGTTTAACTTTTGAAGGTAAAGAAAGATTTGGGCATGATAAACATCCACATGAATCACCTTCAGTAATGACAATACCATTAATTATTCTTGCCGTGCTTTCAGCTATCGGTGGTTTTATCGGAATACCTGAATTGTTTTCAGGTAATCACGGGAATCAATTTGAAAATTGGCTTGAGCCAATATTTAAACCTGCACAAGCCAGACTTGCAATTTTCGGAACTCATTCAAATACTGAAGAAGTTATTTTGATGGTTGTAACATTAATTGGGGTTGTTGGTTCTATTTATGCGGCAAGATATATATATATAAATAACAATAAACCTGCCGAAGATTTATCCGGAAGATTTAAAGGTATATACAAACTTTTATTAAATAAATATTTTGTGGATGAAACATATGATGCGGTAATAGTAAATCCACTAGTTAAGGGTAGTGAAAAAGTTCTATGGAATTTTACTGATGTAAAAGTCATTGATGGTTTTATTAATGGGGCAGCAGATACAATCGGAAAGATTTCCGGTGCAATTAGAAAATTACAAACCGGCGTTACACAATTTTATGCTTTGATTATAGTTATGGGAATTGTGGTCGCTCTTTTCTGGATTATACTAAGTCTATAATATATGATTAACAATTATTTAATCTCTTTCTTACTAGCTGTGCCGCTTGCCGGTGCTATAATTCTTCTCTTAATTAAAAAAGACAAAGAAAATTTTGTAAGGTACTTTGGATTACTAGTATCTTGTTTAGCATTTATAGTTTCGCTACTTCTATATTTTAGCTATGATACTAATAAAGGCGGGTTTCAACTAACTGAAAAGTATATGTGGATCAGTAATCTGCATATAAGTTTTAATGTCGGAATTGACGGCATTTCACTTTTACTCGTTTTACTAACTACATTTTTGACTCCATTAACATTACTTTCAAGCTGGAAAAGTATAAATAAGAATATAAAAGAATTCACTTTTTTTATGCTTCTTCTTGAAGTAGGGATGCTAGGAGTATTTGTCTCCCTCGATCTTTTCTTATTTTACATTTTTTGGGAAGCAATGCTTATACCCATGTATTTTATTATCGGCATTTGGGGAGGTCCGAGAAGAATCTACGCTTCAGTCAAGTTTTTCCTTTTTACAATGTTCGGCAGTTTGTTAATGCTTGTGGCTATTATTTGGTTAGGCGTTTATGCTTCGGGCAGCTTAGGGCATTTTTCTTCAAATCTTGTTGAATTATACGGAATAGGCCCAAAGATTCAATATAATATTCAATTATGGATGTTTCTTGCCTTCGCTTTAAGTTTTGCTATTAAAGTTCCCATTTTCCCATTACATACCTGGCTTCCTGATGCGCATGTTGAAGCGCCCACGGCAGGCAGCGTAATCCTTGCGGGAGTACTTCTGAAAATGGGTACATATGGACTCTTAAGATTTTGTCTCCCATTATTTCCTCAGGCAGCTATTTATTTTGCGCCTTATATTTCTGTTCTAGCCATAATCGGAATTATATATGGTGCCTTGGTTGCAATGGTACAAAAGGATATGAAGAAACTGGTTGCATATTCATCAGTTGCACATCTTGGATTTGTCGTTCTTGGAATTTTTGCCCTTACACAAGAATCAATGCAAGGCGCTGTAATTCAAATGGTTAATCATGGCTTATCTACCGGAGCATTATTCCTTTTGGTTGGTGTCTTATATGATAGGACCCACACAAGGTTAATTGCAGATTACGGAGGGATCGCTAAAATTGTGCCTGTTTTTGCGACATTCTTAATGATTGCTATGCTTTCTTCGGTCGGATTACCGGGTTTGAACGGATTTGTAGGAGAATTCCTTATCCTTCTGGGAACATTTAAATCTCCTGTATTAGACAGCTGGTGGTTTGCCGCCTTTGCTGCTAGCGGAGTTATCTTTGCCGCTGTTTATTTATTATGGATGTATCAGAGAGTTGTTTTTGGTGAAATTAAGAATCCTAAGCTTAACGAGCTTAAAGATATGAACAAACGGGAAATATTTATTCTTTCTGCAATATTTGTATTCATATTTTGGATTGGGATTTACCCTAATACTTTTTTAAAGGTATCTGAAACTTCAACTCAAAAGGTAATTGAACAAGTTTTTTCTCCATTAAATAGTATTATAAAATAGATTATTGAAAAAATCTTATTATAATAAATTATCTTTTATTTCTCTGGTTTTTACATTGTTCTTTCTAAATACTGGTTTGATATCGGCACAAGTTAATAAAAACTTTAATACTGATACATTGAAGGTTGCTTCCTCGCTGGGTGAACATTTAACCAAACTGCCATCTATATACATAATATTTCCTTTTATATTTTTACTGGCTGCAATAGCCGCAGGTCCAATATTATACAAAAATCATTGGGAAAAACATTATGCAAAATATTCAATACTGCTTGCTCTTATTGTAGCTTTATACTATATAATTTTCTTAAATGAGCTAAAAGGTCTTCAAAATATCATAACTGAATATTTTTCTTTTATAGCGCTACTAAGTTCACTTTATGTTGTGTCAAGCGGGATATTTATAAAAATAGATATAGAGTCAACGCCAATAGTAAATACAATTTTTCTGGCAGCGGGCGCTGTTCTGGCAAATTTTATTGGGACTGCAGGGGCATCTGTACTATTAATAAGAC